>DDBE01000059.1:0-873 GCA_002332715.1 Flavobacteriales bacterium UBA2040 | reverse complement strand
TTGTCCTTTTTCAGTGAAATTCTTTTAGTCATTGAAACAGCAGCATTGGCGCCCAGTTTCCCAATTTCTGCTTTGTAGACGGGCTCACCAGATACCTTTATCGTAATGTTTTCGGGCATGGAAATAGGAAACTCATCACCCACAGTACTTTTCAGGAGACGTCCTAAATTCGCTTTACTACTAGTCAATTCAGCTGACAAAGGCAGGTTTATCGATAAAACTGCCTGCTCTAATTTTTCTTTCCAAGTGCGATCGTCTTGTGCAAATTCATTTTGAACTCGTGATCTTAATTGCGAAGATATTGGTTTTAAAGTTTGTAGAGGATATAAAACGTCAAAACTCGCCGGTTCTGCGTCTGGCATTTGTACCATAAATGAACACACAATAACAGTATCTGCACCATCAACAAACGAGACAAATTGGATATTTTCTTCTCGAGACAATGGCTCAAAACTCGTGACAAACAGGTCCTTCCATGCGTTCTCCATGGCCCGGTTCATTCCATCAGTAATTATTTGGATAATGCGCTGTTCAGTTGCCGTAAATTCTCCTTTAGCTTGATGCAAAGCTTTAATTTTTGAACCACCATAATATGAATTAGTCAAAATAGAGATAAATGAAGACTGCACTACCAAAAGCGAGTTACCTCTCAACTCGTCTAGTCTATTAGTTGTCACGCTTACAAAATTGTCACAGCTTTCAACATACTCATCAAACGATTTCACTTCCGGAGGAAACGACGAGATCCGAGGCATAATGCGCAACATTGGCAAAAATACTGAGCGTGTAAATCGGCAGATTTTTTCGTTGACCATTCTAAGTGCGTAATAGTCACCAAGAAGCGAAAGGTCTTCTGAACCAAAATCAAATTCT
>DDBE01000077.1:8644-10386 GCA_002332715.1 Flavobacteriales bacterium UBA2040 | reverse complement strand
CAGGATGAAAACCTGGCGTCCTAACCACTAGACGAATGGGCCAACTTCGAGAATTACATCTCATTTTGGGAGTGCAAATATAGTTTGATTTTTTTTATGTACAAACGGTTTGCTTAAAAAAAACTCAAGATTTTTTAGCCTCATTTTGTTTAAAACCTAATTGCTTGCTTGTTTTTAGATGCAAATCAGCACTTATGGCTAAGATTTGCCCCAATGAAATCTCTTCTATGGCTTCAAAATGTGGAGTCATTAAATCGAAATCTAAGGCATGGGACAATGAGACTTGAACAACGTGCTTCAAAACTTCTGTCGTACAAGTGATTTCAGTTGGATCTTTAAATAGAAAACCGAGTTGCCCCTTCCCTTCTACCATCAGATGTGATTCTCTGTTGATGAAAATTCGTCCCAATAAAAAACCTGAATCGTTCAATCTGTTATAGATAAACGAATCGGCCAAGAAATTGTAAATATGAATAACTCCAAAATACCCATTGTCCGGATTATCTTTTAAATAACCGTATTCCCAAGCAGGATGGTCATCTTCCAGCATGAAAACATTGGAGTGCATTTGGAAAACAACAGCGTCGCTGCCAATCATGACTTTCATTTCATTGTCACCCTTTTCTTCGGCGTTCAAGCGAATTCGTTCATCGGTAATGGCTGGCTTTATTGCTTGAATTTCGTGGTCAATGACTGACTTTAATTTGCCAAAAATATTCTGAGTTTCCTCCGAAACATCTTGTTTCAAAATCGATTTATTCTCCAAAAGATTTTTGATCGCTTTACGATTGACTTCCATCTCTTTTTTCATCCTAATATGCTTTTGCAAAAACAACTCTACCTGCAGATGGTTTTCCAGAATACATGCATACTCCAGCTTCTTCTTCTCGGTCCAAAGGTATGCATCGGATTGTTGCTTTCGTTTCGTCTTTAATTTTTTGTTCCGTTTCAACCGTTCCGTCCCAATGCGCTAAAAAGAAACCACCTTCTTTTTTGAGTTGAGTTTTAAACGTTTCATAATCATTTACTTTACGTGTGTTTTCTTCACGGAAAGCTTTGGCTTTGTTGAACAAGCTATCTTGAATTTCATCTAATAAGGACGCAATGTGCTGAGATAGGCCGTCTAGAGAGATGATGTTCTTCTCTTTTGTATCGCGTCGAGCTACTTCTGCATTGTTGTTTTCCAAATCTCTTGGACCAATTGCAACTCGAACAGGCACTCCTTTTGCTTCATATTCAGCAAATTTCCATCCTGGACGTCTATTGTCGTCATCATCGTACTTCACAGAAATTCCTGCTGTCTTCATTTCAGCCATCAAGGCATGAACCTTGTTGTCGATTGCTTCTTTCTCCTCGTCTGTTTTGAAAATGGGCACGAAAACAACTTGAATAGGCGCCAAACTTGGAGGCAAAACCAATCCTTGGTCATCCGAATGGGTCATGATTAATGCGCCAATCAAACGTGTACTTACGCCCCATGAAGTAGCCCAAACATATTCTTGCTTCCCAGTTTTATCAGAAAACTTCACTTCAAATGCTTTGGCGAAATTCTGACCAAGAAAATGAGATGTTCCAGCCTGTAATGCTTTTCCGTCTTGCATCATGGCTTCAATACAGTATGTTTCCAAAGCTCCTGCAAATCGTTCGCTTTCACTTTTCAAACCACGAATTACAGGCATAGCCATATATTTCTCAGCAAAAGTAGCGTAAACGTCGAGCATTTTTTCAGTTTCTTCAATTGC
>DDBE01000077.1:0-8292 GCA_002332715.1 Flavobacteriales bacterium UBA2040 | reverse complement strand
GTTCTCATTTCCCAACGAACGACATTTGCCCATTGGTTGATTAAAATCGGCAGATCTCTATAGGACTGTATCCATTTCTTGTATGAGTTCCAAATAATCGTTTCGGATGTTGGGCGCACGATTAATTCTTCTTCTAATTTTGCATCTGGATCAACGACAACATTTTTTCCGTCCTCACCCATTTTTAAACGATAATGTGTGACAACAGCGCATTCTTTTGCAAAGCCATCTACGTGCGATGCTTCTTTGCTTAAATATGATTTTGGTATGAAAAGAGGGAAATACGCATTAGAATGACCGGTTTCTTTGAACATTTTGTCCAATTCCTCTTTCATTTTTTCCCAAATCGCGAATCCGTATGGTTTTATTACCATACAACCCTTGACATCTGAATGCTCAGCTAGGTCTGCCCTATCTATAACATCAGTGTACCACTTCGAATAATCTGCTTCTCTTGATGTAAATTTTTGGCTCATTTTTTGTAGCTATTTCTTTAGTTATAAAGACGAAAAGTTTGTAAAAATAACAAGAAATGCCTAATTTAACTCTGTAAAACCAAAGACTATGAAACCACTTTCCATTTTTTACATGATTCTGTTCATAGAGATTTTAGCTGTGTCGTGCACTACAACTCGTCCTATTAATGACGATAACGTGTACATGATGAAAACATCAGCTTTACCCGTTGGTGAAAATTTAACGGATGAAACGTCCTACGCTACATACAAACATCGCCAAGAAACAGACAATCCAACGGCTGGTTATATTGATCTAAAAGCACAATCAACTTTAGATCGAGATCCACGAGCTAATAACAATTCTATGTTTTATGCCGGGCTTTACCAAGGGAATCACAATAGCTTTTTGGGAATGCATAGAAGTGGTTTTTATTATGGACCAGGTTTACCAAGAATGAAAGGTGCATGGTATTACGGGTATTTTAATACTTATCCTGTGCACTACGGCATGAATGGATATAATAGTTGGAACAACAATTATTATGGTATTTCGAGTTATTATGGGAATTCAGGGTTTTATGGAAATTCAAGCTTTTATAGTCCTAACTCCTGTTATTCTAATAATTTTTATAATTCATTAAATTCGAATAATGCTAATGTTAGCCGACCAAGTGGAAATTATGTTAGTGGACCACGCGCAACTTCAGGTGGATATTATTCAGGCAACAATCGTGGAGGAGTCGCACAACTTAAATCTCAAGTGGCAAATTCAAATACAAACTCATGTGTTAGACCCGACGCACGAGCAACAAGTGCCCCCTCTCAATCAGCAACCCAAACATACAGACGCGACAATGGTGCCAGCGGAGTTTCAACATTAGGGAAAACAACTTATTATCGAACTACGAATACACAAGCTCGTGGCGGAGAAACTAGAACCTATGAAGAAAGTCGCAGAGCAACTGTGACATCTGGATCAGGTTCTTCAAGAATATTAATTGGTTCTGGAAGCACGGGTTCACGCTCCAACTCTATCGGCGGAGGCGCAATTGGAGGCTCCCGTAGTGGGTCTTCCGGTTCAGCAAGTAGTTCTGGTTCATCAGGTGGTCGTTCAGGCAGCAGAGGAAACTAATCTGCTGTATTCATGAAATCATTTATAATTTTATTTTTCTTATTGCCAAGTGCATTAGGATACAGCCAAGGTGATGCCGATTTGTTTCGGTTTTCAAAAACGCAAATCTATGGTAATTCTCGTTTTGAAGCAATGGGTGGTGCATTTGGAGCATTAGGAGCTGATTTAAGTTCTTCTCAAATAAATCCAGCTGGTTTTGGTAGATTCTCATCTTCTCAGACCGATTTAAGCTTGGGATACTTAAACACAAAAAATAAAGTCCTGTTTCAGGGCAACGAAACCATCACCAATAGAAGTTCTTTTAAACCAAATTCAATTGGAGCTGTATTTGTGGAAGATGATTCCGATCGAATGAGTGGCTATCAGTACATACAGTTTGGATTAGGTTTTAATCGTTTACAAAATTTCAATAACAAGTTTGAGTACAGCGGTTATCAATACGAATCTCTTTTGGAGGCGTTTGCCGCTTCAGCTAAAGGAGTTCCGTGGGAAAATCTGTATATAACTCACCCTTTCACATCAAGTCTCGCTTGGGAAACGTATACTATCGATCCAGATGGTTCGGGTGGATATGTTGCTGTTTTAAACAATGATGGTGACCAATTTCATCGCAGAAGTGTCGAAACAAAAGGTGGAATGAATGAGTATTATATTTCGCTTTCAGGAAACTATATGAACGCCATTTACGTAGGAGCTAATCTTGGTTTCCGCACAATCAACTATGAAGAAACAATAAACCATTACGAAGAAGTAACAGATACAATAGGAAATGACTTGAGGTCTTTTGACTACTCCTACAACTTATTAACGAAAGGAAATGGCGCAAATTTGAAGCTGGGACTCATTTATTTGCCTAGAGATAATTTTCGTTTGGGATTTGCCATTCATACACCTACTTTTTATGAATTGACAGATGACACTAGAGCAGATATGACGGCTCAGTTTAATTATGGAGAAAGAATTGTAATTGATTCTCTAAAGCCAATTGGAAATTACAAGTACAAATTGCGCACGCCACCAAAATTGATTACTTCAGCGGCCTATGTCTTCGGAACACGAGGTTGTTTAAGTATGGATGCTGAGTATGTAAATTACGCTTGGGCCAATCTTCGGTCGACGAATGATCCTCAGTATCAGAGTTATGACTTTACTATTGAAAATAACGCCGCGAAGGAAATTCTACAAAGTGCTGTAAATATTAGAGTTGGAGGTGAATTGGTGTTCAATTCAGTTGTTTTTTTAAGAGGTGGACTAGGGTTGTCTTCTAAAGCTTACAACGATAAAGTTTTAGTTGAAAACGGATGGGACAAAACCATCTCAACGGGTGTGGGCTACAAATCTGGAAATTGGGCGTTTAATTTAAGTGCGCGTAAAATGTATTTGTCAAGAAATTATTTTGCATTTCAGGGAAGTATGGCACAAAATAATATGAATCAAACCTCGATTACACTAAGCTTCAATTATTTTATTGATTGATAAGTGTTTGAATGACTTTTGAAAAGTCAAGCTTATTTACTTTCGATTCTATCCATGCAATAATATTGAAGTATTCTAAAAGTACACTCTCATTCTCATCTTTTATCAAAAGCTTCAATTCTGCATGAAAGTCATTAAAAATTTTATTCTTAGCTGATTCATTCTGTGTTTTGGACAGTTTCTTTAAGTATCGAATCAATGATATTTCGATTTGCAGGGTTCGTTCTTGTTTGTTTAAATAACGATTTGTCGACTTGATCACATACTCTAAAAAGTCGTAGTTCTCAAGTTCATAATGCAAGATTAGATTGAAAACTCGCGCGAAACTGTAGATGTCTTGACGCAGGTTTTGTTCGTTATCGTTCAAAACGTTATTCAAATAGCCCAATGCTTTTTTAAAATCACCGAGAGCAAAATACATATCCGATTTGTTGCAGTTGAGCAGTACTTCTTGCTCTTTGTTTATCATGTCAGAGTAGATATTTTCCTTCTCCTCTAGATTTTTCAGTAAGGATTCCGCCTTATCATATTTACCAGAAACCTGCATCAAACGCAATTCAAGGTTATAGGAATTAAAGAAACACTTTACTTCAATATCCATCGAATTAAACCCTTTTTCAGTAGCTAAACTACGAATTTCATCAATCAGTTTTATTGATAAGTCAAAATCATGATTCTCAATGTGGCATCGACACAAGTGAACAAGAGTCATTACGTATCGTTGAGCAGAATCAACTTTTATTTTTGGATTTTCATCCAGTATTGATTTGGTTTTATTAAAAAAGGAAAAGGCATCCGAATAATCCCTATTGGTTGCAGCGCAAAGTCCTTTTATGTAGTAACACATAGTTGTGGCGCGTGCAGAGATAGCCGTATTCTTCCCTTTAATCAAGTGATAATCAGCAATTTTCTTTACTTCCTCTCTCTCTTGTGAATTACGAGCAAATCCACCACTACGGAATATTAAATTGATTTTTGAATAAATAACCTGGTATTCCGCTAAGTTTCGAAGTTTCTCAATAACAATTTGTTCCTCCTCAATTAATTCATCTAAATCCTTTCCAAATTCACCAGCTTCATACGCTTCTTCTAGCAGTTTCTTTTCCCATGAAATCAATTCAAACCGATAATAAAACTTTTCATTGTCCTTGGCGATCTTTTTTGCTCTTGAGACAAACTTATCACACTCTCTAAAAAGTGCTTTGTTGTACAAAATCTCTACGTTTTTTATTTCTTGTTTCAGCTGACTGGAAACGGTTTTGTCACTGTAAAATGAGCGTAAGCTTTTCAAGATGAGTCGATACAGGTGGTTCTTCTCTGATGGCAAATGCTGAATGAATCGTTCTTTTTTAAAGTGTTGTTTTAGTTCATCTTCATCATACTTCGACTGCTTTTCAATAAAATCAAATATCTTCAGGTAGTTTTTTTCTCCCGATTGCAGAGAAGAAGACAACTTGAAAAATCTCTTTTCTGATTTAGAAAGAGAATTGATCAATTTAAATAATTCGTTCGATGGCTTCATGATGCGCGTAAAAACGTTTGATATATTTGAAACACATTCCTTAAGAGAATGTTTACAAATATTTATTGTAAAGCTAAGTTAAACCAAAAAAGCCCAATTCAATGAATCAGGCTTTATATAATTTTTTAATTTATTTGACTAATTGAGGTAAATAGTTGTTTTCTGAGTGATTACGGCATCTTTTTTAATGTCTGGATTCAATTTTATCAATTTATTAAGTTTGATTCCTAAATCTTGAGAAAGGATAATTAAAGTTTGATTTTGTTGAGCTATAACACTTGCTTTTTTATGATTTACTTTGTTCTTTTTAGGCTCTAAAAACACTTTATCTCCTTCTTCAAGCACATCTTTCTGCTCTTCAAAATCGTTGTATTTTCTCAACTCCCACATCGCCGTGCTGAATTCTTGAGATATCCTGTAATACGAATCTCCTTTTTCAGCAACTACGTATGCACTTTGATTTTCGGTCGTATTCACCCTTAAATTCGTTCCAAATTTGTTTTTTGGAGGATTCAAAAGGCCACCATTCTTTTTAGGGGGAGGCAATGCAGCATCAAAATCGTCTAGGTTATAATCCTCAATAAGCTTGATTAACAAGTTGGCATATTGAGGATTGGTTGCGTACCCAGCTTTTTTTAAGCCTTTTGCCCAATTTTCATAATCAGTTGTTGCGTACCCAAACAAAAATGCGTAACGATTTCTTTCTGTTAAAAATGCGCTGTGATCTACAAACGAAAGCTCAGCATTTCCATAAACTCGGAAACATTCACCTTTCGCATCGTCATCATGAAACATTCGGTCCCCTTGCCATTCATGACATTTGATTCCAAAATGATTGTTCCCTAATGTTGCAAGCCGCGATGTCCCTGCTCCACTCTCTAATAATCCCTGCGCTAAAGTTATACTAGCTGGAATTTTCGTGTGAATCATTTGCTGAATCGCTGTTGTTTTGTAATGCTCGATATATTCAAGCTTCAGAGCTTTATAATCTGTTTCAGCAAAAGAAGTTGCCCCTAAACTCAGAAGAGACAACACAAATAGATTTCTTTTTACATTTTTCATTTTCACAATATTCAAAATTTATCTTTTCTTACGAAGTTTTGAACAACAAGTTACGGGGTTATCAACTTTTTTCTTAAAAAGAAGATGACCCTTTCTTTGGTGCTCGACCAGTTAAGCGTTTGATTCAGAAAGAAGTGTTGACTGAATTATCGAAAACGTTACTTTCTAAAACCTTAGATAATGAACACAATCAGGTTTTGGATGTTTTTGTTGGCAAAGTAGTCTTTCGTAAGCATGTTAATGAAATAGAGGAATTGCTTATAGTATAAGGCTAAATTGATAAATAAGCGGTATTTTTACAGGCAATTTGATAGCGAATGAGTTTTAAACTGAATACGGTTGCCGAGGCAATTGAAGATATAAAAAACGGAAAGGTAATTATCGTTGTAGATGATGAGAACCGTGAAAACGAAGGCGACTTTTTAACAGCCGCAAGAAATGTCACTCCTGAGATTGTTAATTTTATGGCTACACATGGGCGGGGATTGATTTGCGCGCCTTTGGTGGAAGATAGATGTGATGAATTGGGCTTGGACCTAATGGTTAAGAACAATACGGCTGAATACGAAACACCATTCACCATTTCTGTGGATTTGGTTGGAGATGGCTGTACAACTGGTATTTCTGCGAGTGACCGTTCTAAAACAATTCAAGCATTAATCAATCCGTATTTAGACCCTAAAAAATTAGGGAAACCAGGACACATCTTCCCGCTTAGAGCGAAAAAAGGCGGCGTTTTGCGTCGTGCTGGACATACTGAAGCTGCAATAGATTTATCAAGAATGGCAGGTTTTGAACCAGCGGGTGTTATCGTTGAAATTCTGAATGAAGACGGTACAATGGCACGTTTACCAGAATTGATGAAGATTGCAGAAAAACATGATTTAAAAATCATTTCAATTGAAGATTTAATTCATTATCGTTTGGAAAAAGAATCTTTGATTGAACGAAAAGTGGATGTTCAACTACCGACCAATTTTGGTGATTTCCGCATGCGAGCATATCAAGAAATCAATACCGGTCAAGATCATTTAGCGATTTACAAAGGTGAATGGGAAAAGGACGAGCCAGTTTTGGTTCGCGTACATTCCTCTTGTATGACGGGTGATATTTTCGGGTCTTGCCGCTGTGATTGCGGACCTCAGTTGCACAAGTCAATGGAAATGATCGAAGAAGCCGAAAAAGGTTTGATTGTTTATATGAATCAAGAAGGTCGTGGAATTGGTTTAGTGAATAAGCTAAAAGCATACAAACTTCAAGAAGAAGGATTGGACACTGTTGAAGCCAATATTAAACTAGGATTCAATGTAGATGATAGAGATTACGGAATTGGTGCACAAATTATTCGCGACATGGGTGTTTCTAAAATGAAATTGATGTCAAATAATCCAAAAAAACGTTCAGGTCTAATTGGTTATGGTCTTGAAATAGTTGATAATGTTGCTCTTGAAATCGAAAGCAATGAACACAACGACTTGTATCTAAAAACGAAGCGTGATAAAATGGGGCACACCCTTAAAATGAACAACTAAGAAGAATGCTTCAGGCGAAAAACATTTATAAGAAGTACGGTAATCTCGAAATTTTAAAAGGGATAGATATCGATGTGGAATCGGGTGAAATCGTTTCAGTTGTTGGTTCTTCTGGTGCAGGGAAAACTACTTTTCTTCAAATTTTAGGTACCTTGGACAAACCTGATTCGTGTGATATCCTAATCAATAACACCAACGTTTCTCAGCTTTCTGATAAAAAGAAAGCGCAATTCCGAAACGAGAATTTGGGATTTATCTTTCAATTTCACCAACTATTGCCAGAATTCACGGCTTTGGAAAATGTTATGTTGCCGGCCTTGATAAAAGGTATTTCTAAATCGGATGCAAAAAAAGAGGCAGAAAAATATTTAGATATACTTGGTCTGCTCGACCGTTCTGCTCATCAACCAGCGGAGCTTTCTGGTGGTGAACAACAACGTATTTCCGTAGCTCGAGCCTTAATCAATCAACCGAAAGTCATTTTTGCTGACGAACCATCGGGAAATTTAGATAGCGTGAATTCAGATGCCTTGCACAAATTATTTTTCGATTTAAGAGATCAATTCAACCATACTTTTGTTATTGTAACGCACAACGAAAATTTAGCAAATATGGCCGATCGAAAATTGACCATGTCGGATGGACTATTCATTTAACTCCTATTCCTTTAATGAGTTAAAGGAATTTCTGGATTCGAAAGTAGAAGAATTTAATAACCACGACTTTTTACCCGAAGATCCTTTGGGAATCGTTCATGAGTTCACCTTAAAACAAGATAGAGAAATCATGGGCATCCTCCTCTCCACTATCGCTTGGGGAAATAGAAAATCAATTTTGAAATCTGGAAGACGACTTATCGATATTTTCGGAGGTAATCCTTTCGGTTTCATTCAAAATCATACGGAAAAAGATTTTGAAAACGTTCATTTCGTTCATCGTACCTTTCAAGTCTCTGATTTACAGTTTTTCTGCCAAGGATTACAGGAAATTTACAAAAAGTATTCGTCCTTGGAGTCAGTTTTTAAGCCTCACGACGAGTATACTGGAGCTAAAGGCCGAATTGTAAATTTTCGAGAAACCATGCTAACCTTTCCGCACGAAAAAAGAAGC
>DDBE01000095.1:5127-6883 GCA_002332715.1 Flavobacteriales bacterium UBA2040 | reverse complement strand
TGATTTTGTCCCCCTTTTTTACTGTATTGTCCTTTGAAATCACCTTCCCATTGGCTCGGGTAATTGAATATCCGCGTTTCAATACCATTTGCGGACTGAGCAATTCAACGTTGTGCGCAAGCAACGCAATTTTTTCTTCGAAGCGCATTAATGTTCTTTCGGTGTTTGGTTTCAATTTCTCACGGAGATGATTCAAACTTTGTTTATTATTCTGAAGTAAAAAATGAGCTTCGCGCACCAATCTCCCAATTGCCAGTTTGATTTCCGTTGAACGCTCCGACTTATAATCTTGGTACGCTTTCAATAAATCTACCTCCGTTTCTTTCAACAATTTTTGATGTCCTGAAAAGGCGCCTTTGACTATCGTCAGGAATAATTTTTGAGCATGCCCTAATTTCTCATCTGTTTCCTCCAAAAGACGCTTCGATAAGCGAACAATTGTTTTCTGCGCATCTTCCATAGGAACGGCAAATTCATGAAAACTACGAATGAACATTTCGGCTAATTCCGTTGGGGTAATACCGTTTGTATAGGCAATCATTTCGGCAACCGTAAGATTCGTGCTATGACCAATTCCCGTCAACACAGGCAATGGAAAGTTCGCGATGGCTGCGCACAATTCGTAATCATTGTAGCACGTCAATCCCACTTCGCCGCCACCTCCCCGAACGATAACCACCGCATCAAAATACTGTTTGACGGTTAAAATTCTATTCAATTGTTTGCGTATCGAAGCCGAAGCGATATCGCCTTGTAAAGCCGCAGGAAATAAATGCGTGTAAAAGGAATAACCATATTCATTCGTTTGCAAAACCTGCATAAAATCCGACAAACCTTTGCTCGTATCAGCAGATATAACCGCAATTCGTTTTGGCAAGAGCGGAAATTTTAATTGTTGATTCCGGTTGAGCAAATTCTCTTTCGCCAAACGTTTCAGCGTTTCCTCCTTCTCTCGTTGCAATTCTCCGAGCGAATAGTTCGGATCAATATCCAATATATGTAAACTCAATCCATATATTTCGCTGAAGGTAATTTTCACTAAAAACAGCATAGTCGAACCTTCTTTCACGGGTTCTTTGGCAATTTTCAGAAAAGAAGTATTCACCCTGTCCATAACTGTTTTCCAAATAGTTCCAGAAATTTGTGCTACCGTTTTTCCGTCCTTTTTTTCTGCCAATTCGGGGAAACAATGTCCGCTCGGAAATCGATTTAGCTTATGCATCTCGGCCTTTACCCAATACGTTTGCGAATAGCGATCGTCTATCGTTTTTTTAATGGAAGCGACTACTTTTTGAAGCGTAAAAATCTGTTTATCGGACATGAAGTTTAAAGATAAACAAAAAGAACTATCGGGTGGATGATTCACGGAAAAAGTAAAAATGACTACTTTTGCCATCACTTAAAAACATGAAAAAATGGCTCTAATAAGCGACTATAATTTTGAAGGAAAACGTGCCCTAATTCGTGTAGATTTTAATGTTCCTTTGGACAAACAAACCATGGAAGTGACGGACGACACACGTATTCGGGCAGCGAAAAAGACGATAGACCACATTCTCTCAAAAGGCGGAAGCGTAGTTTTGATGTCGCATTTGGGTCGACCTAAATCGGCTGCTGACACAGAATTTTCTTTGAAACACATCGTTGCTCATACTGAAAAAGTATTGGGAGTTCCCGTAAATTTTGGTGGCGATTGCATAGACGATTCAGCTTTCGAAATGAGTGCTGGTATAGCTAACGGCGAAGTGATGATGTT
>DDBE01000095.1:0-4746 GCA_002332715.1 Flavobacteriales bacterium UBA2040 | reverse complement strand
GGTGATGTATATGTAAACGATGCTTTCGGCACTGCACATAGAGCACATGCTAGTACTGCGATCGTTGCCGATTTTTTCCCAAATAACAAAATGTTCGGGTTTTTAATTGAAGGAGAAATCAAAAGTGTTGACAAAGTATTGAACAGTATCGAAAAACCATTAACGGCAATTGTGGGTGGAGCGAAAGTTTCATCGAAAATCACCATCATAGAAATGTTGATGGACAAAGTGGATAACTTAATTGTTGGAGGCGGAATGGCCTTCACTTTTGTAAAAGCAAAAGGAGGTAAAGTTGGTTCATCATTGGTGGAAGATGACTTTCTCGAAACGGCAAAACGAATAATAGAATTGGCTGAGAAGAACGGCGTGAATTTATATATCCCAGTTGATGCAATTATTGCCGACGCTTTTTCAAACGACGCCAATACGAAGGAGGTAAACATCAACGAAATTCCAGATGGTTGGATGGGACTTGACACAGGAGCGGAGTCGCGAAAAGATTGCGAAGCTATCCTAAACGATTCCAAATTGATTTTATGGAACGGACCGATGGGTGTTTTTGAAATGGAGAAATTCTCAGGTGGAACAATTGCTGTTGCAAACGCAATCGTGGCCGCTACACAAAAAGGGGCATTTTCATTAATTGGTGGTGGTGATTCTGTTGCGGCGATCAATCAATTCAATTTGGCCGACAAGGTTTCCTATGTTTCTACAGGTGGAGGTGCCATGTTGGAATATATAGAAGGAATAGAGTTGCCAGGAATTGCGGCCATAAAAAAATAACAAATCTGTTCAGTTTTTTCGTAGATTTAATAAAAAAAGCGCTATGAAAAATCTTTATTTCCTGCTGTACACATTACTGTATATCACTTTTATTGCAAGTGCTTCCTTTTCCCAAGGTTCTGGGAAAGCCTATGATTTTACGTCAAATTACATTAACATTCCCAATTCAACATCTTTAAATCCAACATCATTAACCCTAGAAGCATGGATTAAAGCAGATAGTTGGGCGCCAAATATTTGGGAAAATGTTATTATTTCAAAAGACGGCTGGGCAACGGGCGATCAGGGATATACCATTCGATGTGGAGCGAGCGGAAGTTTATCATTTTTGATTGGCGATGGCGTCCCTGGATGGCACGAAGTATCAACAGGACCATTGATGACAGCAGGAAAATGGTATCATGTAGCAGGAACATACGACGGTACGACCATGCGTCTTTATCTAAACGGCACCGAAGTTGCAACAACAGCATATACCGGAACAATAAGCACTACATCGTATAACGTAACGATAGGAAAAATGTCTTACGTGCCAGGTGGCGGTCGATACTTCGATGGACATATTGATGAAGCCAGAATATGGAATACAGCAATCCCTCAATCGTCCATTCGCGAGTATATGTGCAAGAAAATGTCAACTTCACATCCACAATATTCAAGTCTAGTTGGACATTGGAATATGGATGCAGCCGGAACAGTTGTGGATCAATCTCTAATTGGGAATAACGGAACAGTTGTGGGTCCAACGCATGTCAATTCGGGCGCTCCTATTGGTGATGTAAGTGTGTTTACCTATGCTGCTTCACCAAACCTTACATTAGCAAATGGCGTTATCGATAGTGTAAATGTAACAAGCACCTCGCCACTTTCTACTGTCCATATTTATCGGGTAAATGGTGCTCCTTTGAACAACAATTCAGGCGGTATTGATTCTACAGACCAAGATCATTATTGGGGTGTTTATACATCGGCAGCTTCGTCGTATAACTATTCGATGAAGTATTATTACCCAGGGAATCCTTTTTATAACGGCACCCAAAATTATGGGGTTCTTGCAGGAAGAGTGAACGGTGGTGCCACATCTTGGGCGGCAACAACTGCAACCCATGATATGCCAAACAACAAATACACTGCGACTTTAAACAACACGAGAGAGTTTAGATTGGGATATGACTGTCCTGGATATTTTGTGAATCCTCAGTCCAGTTTATCCTTTTGTGAGGGTGGTTCCGTAACCATTTCTGATGTAGGACCAAGCACCGTGCATCAATGGTACAATGCTGCTGGACCACTTACGGGTGAAACAGGAAGTACATTTACAACGGGCATATCTGGGAGTTATTATGTGGTTGTAAATTCAGGAGCTTGCGCCTTGACAAGTCAAACCTTTAACGTATCAGCAAACATAAATCCTATCGCCATGTTCGGTTCTCTAACTCCAATTTTATGCGATAACGATATGGACGAGGCAATCGTGAATGGATTACCAGCATTTGGAACCTATTCAGGACCAGGAGTTACAGGCACAACATTTTCTGCGAGCACAGCTGGTGTTGGGACACATAGTTTAAACTACACCGTAGTTGACACGAACAATTGTACGGATGCGGACACTTTTTCAGTGGTTGTAAATGCCGCTCCAGCGTTGCCATTAATTACCCAAACTGGATCAAACCTATGCACTGCTCCGGTTATAGGATTGACGTATCAATGGTATTTGAACGGGACATTAATATCGGGTGCGACAGGGGATTGTCATAACGCGACAACTAATGGGAATTACACCGTTGTGGTAACGAATGGATCGAATTGTGATGAGGTTTCAGCGACCTTTATTTTAGATGATTTAGCATTGGATGAATCCTCTTTTGAAAATGGAATCAGTGTTTTACCGAATCCTACAGACGGAATTGTGAGCATCAATTCAATTGCACAGAATGTTAATTTTAGTGTGGCGGTTTATGATGGACAAGCTAGAATGGTCAAAGAAATTTTAACTCTTGAAACGCAGCATCAGATCGATTTATCGAATTGTGAAAATGGAATTTATTTCGTTCATATTTTCAGCGGCGGCAAAAGAAAAGTGTCTAAAATCATGTTGAAATAGGATCTCAATAAACGAGACAAAGTATTTTTTCTGAAGTTTTTCGTTACCTTTTCGGAAACCTGACATTATATAGTAAACAATACTATGAAAGGTTCTGTCGCATCGCTCAAATTTTCCCAATTTCAACTGATAAGACCTAAACATTAAAAAATAAATTGAATTGAAAGTCAACACTTTATACCTGTAGACGATTCCGTTTTTGATAGTGAAAAGCAACAATATAGTCAGAGGTGACAGAACCGGTCCGAGTGCCTGCTTCCTAACTATTAGCAAAAGAATTCATCGTGATCTAGCTTTTTATGATTTCCAATATCTTTGAAAAATCTTCAAAAAAGGATGAACTCTTTCTAACGAGGTGAAGGAACTTATCTATGTTGATCAATAAAAATCATATTCCCATCTGGATCTTTCATAATAATACTCCCCGGACCTGAATCACCAGTTGATACTTCAGCGTCAAGTTCAAGACCTTTTGCTGTGAGGTGTTTTTGGATTTCTCGCACATCTTTAAACTCGGCGATGTTCTTCCCGTTTTCATCCCAACCCGGATTCCAGGTCATGATATTTCCTTCAAACATACCTTGGAATAATCCAATCAAGGAGTTTTCATTTTTCATAATGACGTAATTCATTTTTGCGTCACCGCCCATTTGTTCAAAACCTAATTTTTCGTAGAAAGCCTTCGAAGCTGTCAAATCTTTCACGGCCAGACTATTCGAAAATGCTCCTATTTTCATGGTCCCGTTTACTGCTTCCTCCGTAACTATTTCTGTTTTTTGTGAGTTATTATTGATCATACCACAACTCACTATTGCGACGATCCAAATTGAAATATTGATGTAATTTTTCATGGTAATTCCTTAAATGAACTTCTAATATACATTTTTAAAATTTACCTATAACTCTCTCGAGAGTATTAAGTCTTAAAGAATCCCCTATGAGAGAATGAGAGCGAAAAAGTTCAATAGTGCAGTAGATGAGTACTCAAATAATATCTTCCGATTTGCTTTGAAATGTCGGAGAAATTAAGGCTAAAGGCATTGTGCAGGATGCGTTTGCTAAAGTTTGGAGCATATATGAAGAAGTGAGTTTTGAAAAGGCCAAAAGAGATCTGTTTACGGCAGCCTTTAATACGATAATTGAGCAATCAGCAAAAATATTAGAATAACACTCAACCATGGAAGAACAACATGTAAATGGAACCCAAGAAGGCATATTTTTTAAACTTTGGAAGTTTGAGTATTACCGAAACAAGAAAAACACGCAATAGATTCGATCAAGACGATAAATATTTTGTTTTGACAGAAAAAAAATTTGTAGTAGTTTCGTAGAAATAATTCTGCTTTATGAAATCCTTAACAATTCTCCTATCAGCTTGTCTAATTGCTTTTGCTTTTTCAATGACTTCTTGTAAAAAGAAAGGATGTACTGACGAATTGGCTGTTAATTATTTTTCGAAATATAAAAAAGACGATGGAAGTTGTTCGTATTCCACAATGAAAATACAAGGGCGTTTCGCTTATACCTGGAACGACACAATAAGAGATACGTGTGATGTTTACTCTTTTGAGCGTTCATATTTCGGGATTTACAATCCAGGGGGATTTGATATGGCACAAAATGAATTTCGATTTTTAGTAGAATGGGAAGGCCGAACAATGGCGATGCCTGATTCATTGGTTCAAGATATTTTCCCTGATTCAGCGAAAGCAGTAACAGGAGAAATTATCGACAGGAATAGCTTCAATGTGAAGTATACTCACCGCATTCCTGACTATCAGAATATTTCAGTGTACAAAGACACTGTATTCAATTACGAATTCGAGCGGATTTAATTCACCGACTATTTTCCTTTA
>DDBE01000009.1:3664-8776 GCA_002332715.1 Flavobacteriales bacterium UBA2040 | reverse complement strand
AAGTTCAATACTTCAGCACCAACGTTATACGCTGCATCTAACTGTGTAATAGGAGTTCGTCCATACTCACGACCTTGATTCGTAGAACCAGAAAACCAAGCAGACATTACTTGAATATCATTTGCTGGTTGTTCGATTAATTCAACGTCATCAACAGCCCAGTACCAACCCCAAAAATCGTTGTCGTTGTAGTAAAACTGAACTAAAACTTGAGCCCCACCACCAACGGCAGCAGAAACATTGATTTCTTCCATTTCTGGATTCAAGGTATTCTGATCATTTGGATATCCATTTGCGATAGCACCTCCTGTTTCAGAAGTAATAGGGAATTCAAACCAAGTTGTTCCATTATCTGGAGAAAGACGTACGCCTCTTTCCTCATGCCACCAGCGGTAATTATGTTGAAATCTCAAAATTACATTTGGATATAATGATAAATCCACAGGAGTAACGTTTGTAATTTCCGCTATGATAGCACCATCACCATCCGTATTGCCAGGTTGACCATCAGAATTAATCAATGCAAATCCATTTGAAGCAGTTGCGGTGTTCAACGGGAACAAAGAAGGAGCAGCATTTGGAATAGCACTTGGGCTAGTTTGGATAGTCCAGTTTTCAGGAGTTGGTAAACTTGTATTCGTCATTGTCCAAGTTGCAGCAGATGAAAAATCATCCGACCAAATCACTGTCGCTTTATCATTAATTGTGCTTGGTTTATTTGGCTTTGTTATTGAAGCATCGGCACCATTATCGTGCTTTTGAACCAACATTTTTTCCTGCTGAGCAGAAACACCTAAAGTAAAACCTAATGCAAGGACGCTTAAGTAAATTTTTTTCATAATTATTATTATTAGACTGTTTGAATCGAAACAACCCTGATATGAAAAAGCATTTCAGAATTCATTTCATTTGTAAAATTTTTATAAAAATAAAACTATTTGATCAAATAAAAAAATAGAAACCCTTTAAAAATGGGATTCCTTTCGGAAAAAAAAACGATGTCAATTATCTATTAATCAATAATTTTTGTGTACGACTATTATTCGAAGATGCCATTCGAATAAAATTTAAACCATTAACAAATTGAAAAACATCAATTTTACTACTCGTACTGAAATCGAAGGACGATGCTGCTGTCCTTCTCGATGAATTGACCTCTGACGATATAAACGACGTCATTTGGTTTTTTAACGCTGAGCAAATATTCCTTTTTTGCTCCATTTTTGGGTAATGATCAAATCAACAAAACGGTCGGAATAATTTTCTATATCACCAAAATTATGGGACTTAAAATTGAAGGAAGTTTATCCAAACCCAGAGCTGGACCAAGCCATCAAAAAAAGAAGTAAAAGGTTCTTAGAGGTATAAGGACAACAAATTCTCTACCATATATGGTCTATCTCAAACAAAAGGACAAAACAGCCTCAATAAATTCTTCAGGAGCTTCGGCGTGAACCCAATGTCCCGCCTTTTCGACGCTCACAAAATGAGAATCCGGAAATTGATTTTCTAGAACCGGAATATCTTCATTTAAAATATAATCCGACATCATTCCGCGAATAAACAAAGTTGGAATTCGAACCTCATTGGATGGAAGTCCTTGCAAAATAGCTGTCATTTCTCTTTCTAGTAATGGAATATTCATTCGCCAAGCCAATTTTCCTTTTTCAATCCAATACAGGTTTTTTAGTAGAAATTGACGAACACCGTTTGATTCTATATGCTTCGCCATAGCTTCTTCAGCTTCAGAACGACTATGTATTACCTTTAAATCAATCGCATGAAGACCTGCCAAAATTTGTTCGTGATGAGAAGGATAGGTTTTCGTTCCGATATCCACCACGATTAGTTTTTCCAAATAATCAGGATAATTTTGAGCAAAATTCATTGCTGTTTTACCACCCATGGAATGACCAAGAAGGATGACTTCTTCTAACTTAAAATCATCAAAAAGTTCCTTTAAATCTTCGGCCATTAAATCGTAGCTTATTTTATCGCTCCAATCACTGTGTCCGTGGTTGCGTTGATCAACGAGAATAACTTGATAATATTCGGCTAGTTTTTTGGCGTGCGTTTGCCAATTGTCCGAATAACCAAAAAGGCCATGCAAGATGACCATGGGTTTTCCTTCTCCTAAAATTCGGTGGTGTAGTTTCAATTCCCTCGTTTACGACTTTGTTTCCTCCACCACTGGTGCAGGAACGTCTTTAATTGTCGCTTTAATACTGATTGAAATATCGTGTTCATCTGATTTGCCAACTTTAAACTGACCATCGTTCATTTTCGTCACGATTTTAATTAATTCTTTTGGCGTCGTTTTCTTTTGGTCGTATGATACTGTTACGATGTTCGTTTTGCGTTCGTCTTCAAAATCGAACTCACATTTTTCAACGGCATTTGTTTCAGATAATTCTTGTCGGATACTTCCACCGCACATCATTTCGCATGACATTCCTTGAATTTCGAAAGTAAGCATTTTATTCGCAACTACTTTCTCTTTAGGTGTTTGAACTTTATCGTCAGTTTTTTCGGCCGTTTTTACTTGATCACAAGCGAAAAGGACAAGGCTTAAAAAGAAAAGTGAAATAAGGTTTTTCATAACATGAGTATTTATAATTACAAAGATAACAAGAAAGCTGCTTTTTTAAACGTAAAAACAGAAGGATTATTGAAATTCTCAAGACATTCTTTTCCTTTTGTAACTTTGCCGAAAGAATTGTATAAAAAATGAAAATCAAAGAAGCCGTTTTCGTTATATCGAACAGTGAGTTTAGTAAATGCCCGAAAGACGGAAAAGCCGAGTACGCTTTTATCGGTCGCTCTAATGTAGGAAAATCTTCCTTGATAAATATGCTGACTGACAATAAAAAATTGGCAAAAACATCAGGAAGGCCAGGAAAGACTCAGCTTATCAATCATTTTTTGATAAACGACGACTGGTATTTGGTCGATTTACCAGGATATGGTTACGCTAAGGCATCCAAATCTTCACGTCGTGAATGGGAGAAGTTCATTGTTGATTATTTGACAAAAAGCGTACAATTATTGAACGTGTTTGTCCTACTTGATTCGCGCTTGGAACCTCAAAAAATTGACATTGAATTCATGAATTGGTGTGGTGCGAAGGAAATTCCTTTTTCGATGGTTTTCACTAAAATCGATAAATTGTCTAGTTCCGTTCTTCAGAAAAACTTAGCGAAATACAAAAAAGAGATGTTGAAATATTGGCATGCACTTCCTCCAGTTTTCGCGACTTCAAGCACTTCTGCATTTGGGAAAGAACGAATATTAAATTACATCGGAGAAATCAATCAAACTCGATAATTTTCAAAAAGTTAAAAAGGTCTAAACAAAGTATTTAGCATGCTATATATTTTGTTTAAGTACTGAAAAAGTTGTATCCTTGTTTGTCTAAAACAATAGAACGATGAAAAAAATTGGAATAGTTATCTGCGCAGTATTACTTTCTTCAACTGCATTTTCTCAAATTGAAAAAGAGAAAAAAATCGTTAAGGGTGAAAAAGAAGTGAAAACCGAAAATGAGCCGAAAGTTGAAGAACAAATGGAGGTTGAAAAACAGATAAAAGTTACGGAAGAAAATGGTGTTACTCGATTAAAGGAAACAACCATTCAAAACGGAGTTATCCAATACAAAGTGTATGAAGGTGCTGCAGCTGAAAAGCGCATGGCTGAATTGAAAAAAGAAGAAGCGAAACAAGCAGGTGCTATCAAACGCTTAGAAACGCATAAGAAAATAGAGGTTGAAGAGCGAGAAGAAAAAGCTCCAGCAAAACCAATTAAAGAAGAAATAATGGACTAAGTCGTTCATGAACTATATTTAAATCCCGTTTTGGTAAGTCCGAGACGGGTTTTTTTTGACTCTAATTTTTCTGGATCCGTTTTTTTTCCACGACCGCACAGCAGCAGCGTAGTTAATTGCACGGATTTACACTAATCTGGTGATGGTATTCAACATTTTAAACCCGACCATCCTTGAAAATTAGTGCCATTCGTCGCTACAACCTACCCAATCCACCATAATTTCGTGTAATCTACACCAACCACGATTGTCAATTCTCAATTTCGCATTACCTTTGCGCCCATGGAACAGAAAGACGACCAATTAAAAGAAGTGATATCGCATGCCAAAGAGTATGGATTTGTATTTCCATCTTCGGAGATTTATGATGGATTGAGCGCTACGTATGACTATGGTCAGTTGGGTGCTGAACTGAAAAACAATATCAAGAATTACTGGTGGACGTCTATGGTTCAAATGAACGAGAACATCGTTGGTTTGGACGCTTCCATTTTCATGCACCCGGAGACTTGGAAAGCTTCTGGTCACGTGGATGCATTCAATGATCCATTGATTGACAACAAAGACTCCAAGAAAAGATATCGTGCTGATGTTTTGATTGAAGATCATATTGAAAAAATTCGTCAGAAAATTGACAAAGAAGTTGTGAAAGGATTGAAACGTTTTGGAGATGATTTCAATGAAGCGGAATTCCGTGCGACGAATCCAAATGTATTGCGAAATGCTACGAAAATCACTGAAATCGAAGATCGCATGCGCACCACTTTGGAAAACGAAGATTTGGAAGGTGTAAAAAAACTGATCGAAGATTTAGAAATTGCTTGTCCTGTTTCAGGTTCTAAAAACTGGACAGAAGTTCGACAATTCAACTTGATGTTCTCTACGGAGATGGGTTCTGTTGCGGGCGATGCTTCGATAATTTATTTGCGTCCAGAAACGGCGCAAGGTATTTTCGTAAATTTCTTGAACGTACAGAAAACAGGACGAATGAAGATTCCCTTTGGGATTGCCCAAATTGGTAAAGCCTTCCGAAATGAAATTATTGCTCGTCAGTTTATTTTTCGCATGCGCGAATTCGAACAAATGGAAATGCAATTTTTCGTTCGTCCAGGAGAAGAAATGAAATGGTACGAGTACTGGAAAGATTACCGAATCAAATGGCACAAGGCGCTTAGTTTGGGTGATGAGAATTACCGTTTCCACGATCATATTAAATTGGCGCATTACGCAAATGCAGCGGCAGATATCGAATTTAACTTCCCAATGGGATTCAAGGAATTGGAAGGAATTCA
>DDBE01000009.1:2527-3365 GCA_002332715.1 Flavobacteriales bacterium UBA2040 | reverse complement strand
ACCGATTTCGATTTGATACAACACGAAAAGCATTCCGGCAAAAAATTGCAGTATTTCGATCCAGAATTGAACAAAAATTACGTTCCTTATGTCATAGAAACTTCAATAGGATTGGACAGAATGTTCTTAGCTGTTTTGAGTTCGTCGTTGAGAAAAGAAGTATTGGAAGACGGATCAGATAGAACTGTTTTGAAATTACCCGCTGCGCTTGCACCTTACAAAGTAGCAATTATGCCATTGACGAAAAAAGATGGATTACCTGAAAAAGCAAGAGCTATTTTTGATGGTTTAAAATTTGAGTTTAATTGTCAATACGACGAAAAAGATTCTCCAGGTAAACGATATAGACGTCAAGATGCAATTGGAACGCCTTATTGTGTAATGGTGGATCATGAAACATTGGAAAACAATACCGTGACTGTTCGTGATATCGATACAATGGAACAAATCCGTGTGAAAGTTTTAGAATTGGATGCAATTATTCGAGAGAAAGTTTCGATGAAAAAGTTGTTAGCATAAAGGATTCTTGGCTTTACGGAGCTTATTTCTTATTACACCTTTTTTAATTTTTTTCGTCAATTTAAGGTTTATTGTAATAAAAATGTTTAATATTGATTCTTATTAACTAAAAAAAATTACACATGGAGCATTTAAAAATTGCGAGCGACAATTACGTTGCTTTTACTTTCTTTATCGGAACGATGGCGATGATGGCCGCGTCAGTATTCTTCTTCTTTGAGTTGAATAACACATCAAAAAAATGGAGAACATCAGTCTTGGTCTCTGGTTTAATAACCTTTATTGCAGCAGTGCATTACTATTACATGAGAGGTTACAA
>DDBE01000009.1:0-2158 GCA_002332715.1 Flavobacteriales bacterium UBA2040 | reverse complement strand
GAATTTTACTTAATCACGAAAAAAGCAGGGGCAAAAATTGGTTTGTTGTGGAAATTAATTTTGGCATCTGTGGTCATGCTAGTAACAGGTTACTTTGGAGAAACTATCGACAGCAGTAACAGTGTAATGTGGGGTGTTTTATCCGGAGCAGCTTATTTCTACATTGCATATCTTGTTTGGTTTGGGGAAATTGCAAAATTATCTCAATCAGCAGGTCCGCAAGTGGCAAAAGCAACAAGAATTCTTGCTTGGTTCGTATTAGTTGGATGGGCAATTTATCCTTTGGGCTATATTTTAGGAACTCCAGGTGGATTGTTTGGTATCAAGCTTGTAGAAGACGCTGCGGCTGCAACACATGCAATGGATATCGTTTACAACATTGCTGATGCAATTAACAAAATTGGTTTTGGTTTGGTAATCTACGCATTAAGTAGAACTCCAGATGAAGCTGAAGCATAAATTTAAATTTTTAAAAGGAAAAAGGATGGTGGTTTTTTAAACCCCATCCTTTTTTCTTTTTTTACCTTAAAATTAATTTGTAATCATTGGAATAGATGGCTCAAGAAAAGTTAGAAGATGCCTATGATTATGCATTCATTGGATTAGGTGCAGCGAACTGTCTACTGCTGTTAAGCTTAAATAGAAACGAATTACTGGCAGGAAAAAAAGTTGCGATTATTGAGCCCAGCAGTAAAACAAAGAATGATAGAACTTTCTGTTTTTGGGCATCTGAAAAAGAAGTTCTTAAGTTAGGGTTAAAAGATTTAATTAGTAAGAGTTGGGACAATGTTGAAATAACTGGAATTACAAAACAAAACATTCAACCGCTTCAATATCATCATATCAAGGGTATTGATTTATATAACGCCTCCAAGCTTGCAATCAAAACGCATGATGTCACTTTTTTTTCTAACACATTCCAAGATTCACCTATAGTTACTTCCGAATTTTTTAAACTAGAATTAGAAACTCAGACAATCAAAGCTGCCCAAGTTTTCGATAGTCGCCCCCCTTCTTTCCAAAAACCTCTAAAGTATCAAAGTCATATCTATCAATCCTTTGTCGGATGGAAAATTAATACCCGAGAACAAAAATTCGACCCCAAAACGGTCGTAATGATGGATTTTAATATTCCTCAAAATGAGTTTACTCAATTTGTTTATGTCCTACCCTTTGATGAAAATACAGCTCTAATCGAGTTAACTCGCTTTGGCGCAAACATTTTGGAGAAGGATGAGGCAAATACAATTTTATCTGCGTTCATAAAAAAATCAGCTGAAGATTACGATGTTCTTGAATATGAGCATGGAGTCATACCAATGTCTTCGGCAAAACTGAAAACTGAAAAATTTGGCAAAAACTGGATAAATATGGGGTCGAGAGCGGATATCCTCAAAGCTTCGACTGGATATGCCTTCCATTCGATGGCCAATGACGCTTTATTTCAAATGGAATCAATTAAAAATGGTGATAAAAAAGCCAGGTCAAGTAGAAAGAGTCGATTTCAGTTTTATGATCGTTTATTACTGAAAATTTTAGATGAAAAACCTCAATTTGGAAAAAATATTTTTGAAATTTTATTTGCAAAAACTCCAATCAAAAAGGTGCTGAGTTTTTTAAATGAAGAAACTAGTCCAATTGAGGAAATATCAATTTTTTCTAAATTACCTAAAAATTTATTTATTCAAACAGCTCTCGAAAATTTGTTTTCTATGGGCTTTAAATTTCCTAAACTATTTTTACCCTTCGGCTTTACATTTCTTACTATTCTGCTTTCTTATTTCAACTTTGAATTTCTTTCATGGTTTGTTTTAATTACTGGCTTTTTTTCAGTAGGATTGGCGCATGGAGCTCTTGACCATTTATCAACAAAAAAAATATACAATCGGAAACAACTTCTTGCTTTTAGTGCAAAATACGTAGCTAAAAGTATACTTTTTGGTTTGTTATGGCTGCTTTCTTCGGATACAGCACTGGTGCTATTTATCTTTTATTCTGCTTGGCATTTCGGCGAAGCAGATTTCACAGAATGGAAATACAAGGTCGGAATAACTTCGTTCCTTTGGGGTATGGCAGTTCTAACCATTCTACTGTTTTTTCACTTCAATGATTTCATATTAATCTTAAAACAAATTCCAAACCTCAAATACATCATTAG
>DDBE01000114.1:606-5672 GCA_002332715.1 Flavobacteriales bacterium UBA2040 | reverse complement strand
AGAATAACATCAAAACTATTGGATTCAAATGGAAGGTTACAAATATCTGCTTTGACCGTTGCAATTGGCGAATTCAGATCGGTAGTAACGTAGTCAAAATGTTTAATGTTTTTAAAACGCTTATGAAATGCTTGCTCAGGTGCAAAGTGTAATACTTTTTTTGGCGATGTAAAAAAGTCAGTTTCATTTTTTAAATACAACCATAATAAACGGTGACGTTCCAATGAAAGGGTAGAAGGAGAGAGTACATTGTCACGTTGATTTCCATAGCCATAAGGTAAAAATTTCCGAAAACTTTTACCGTCGATAGGATCAGTATAGGTGGTTCCTTTCAAAACTAAAACCAGAACAGGTCGAACGCCATAACTCAATGAAATGAGGAGTGGTCTGGGAATAAGGTTTAAAATAAATTTGAAAAGTGTTTTCAAAATTTAAGTGTTTAGCACTTCTTTTACATTATGTTGAACGATAGCTTCAGTAATATGATCCCATAACTTAAGACGGAATTTTAACGCCTCTTTTGCAGTTTCTAAAACTTCGGTCCATTTAGTGGTGTCTTCTCCGCAAAGTTCCTCCACCATCTTTAATGCTATTGGGCCGTGCTCATCGCCGTCTAATTCGATATGACGATTCAAGTAGTAGAGTAATTTGCCATAAGTATTGTCATCATTTTTAGTTTTCGACTGGTTTACAATTTCCAAAAACATATCTGGAATCACATCTTCTCGTCCAAAGGTAAATGCCGATGCAATCGCATGCGGTTTTTTAGAATTTATAACCTTCATTGTAAATTGGATAAACGCCAAAACTGGCGCCTCTAAATCGATTTTCTTTGCTGCATTTTCAATACTGTCGCCGTTTTCAAGAGCATTAATAAACAATCCTATTGGACTGGTGTTTGCATCAACTTGATACATGGCTTCAATATACATTTCGTAATGACTCATGGCTTCTCCCAATTCATTTACATCACTCTCTTCTGCCATTACGATTTCATTGATGAACCGCGCCGTAGAACCCTTGCCTTTGGGCGTCCAAGGGACATTGACATTTGTTAAATGATTTTGAAGTGATTTTAGTAATGACATGAAATCCCATACGGCAAACACATGTTTTTCCATAAATACAGCAATATCTTCCATGTTAGAAAGTGTACTGTATAAGGGGTGCGATTTCAGCTGATTTCTTAAGGGTTCTAGTTGTAATTCAACCTCTTGTATACGACTCATCTATTGGTTAATTATAGTGTTAAAGGATTTACTCTTAATCCTTCTTCTTCATTACTTTTTATGCCTAATGCTTCATAAATATAAGCAAAGGTTGACAATAATTCGGGTTGGCCATCAACAAGTGCTACATTGTGTTCAAAATGAGCACTGGGTTTATTATCTTTTGTGGTAATTGTCCACCCATCGCTATGATGCTTGATTTTGTGGGTTCCCATATTAATCATGGGTTCAATCGCAACCACCATTCCTTCTTGTAATTTTTTCCCTCGGCCACGTTTACCATAATTTGGCATTTCGGGTTCTTCATGCATAACACGCCCAATACCGTGGCCAATGAGCTCTCTGACGACACCATAGCCATGAGATTCACAATAATTTTGAATGGCATATCCAACATCACCTACACGATTATTGTGTTTAAAAGCTCGAATACCCTCATAAAGAGACGCTTTAGAAACCTCTAATAGCTTTTCAGTTTCAGCATCGATTTCTCCTACAGCAAAGGTATAGGCATGATCCCCATAAAATTCATTTTTTAGAGCTCCACAATCAATGGAAAGAATATCGCCTTCTTCTAAAGGTGTATTATTTGGTATGCCATGAACGACTTGAGTATTTGGACTCATACAAAGTGTATTTGGAAAATCGTACAACCCCAAAAACCCAGGAATAGCGCCATGATCTCTAATAAATGTTTCGGCAAGTGCATCCAAATGTAAGGTTGTTACTCCTGGTTTAACCTCACTTGCAAGCATACCCAGTGTTTTGGAAACAATCAGGGCACTTTCGCGAATGCATTCTATTTCTTCTTTTGTTTTAAGCGTGAGCATAGTCTAAAAAATTATGCCTCAAAGGTACTTAATTAAAGCGTTTTTTGGTATAAATTATAGCCTTGATTTTGTTAGAGTTATCTTAAAAATTTTAAGACTTAAATAATCCAAAAAATCGTTTTTTCTTTGGTAAGGATAAAGGGTTGTCGCTTTCTGATAGTAATTGATAAATTTCTCCCCATCCATAAAAACCTCCAATATTTCTGTCATCGATAAAGAGGTCTGCATTGATTTTCCTGCTTTTTTTGGAGTCATATTCTTCGTTAGGAAAACTACAATTTATGGCATAAAACTCCAGTCCATTTTTTTTGCAGAAATCAACGGCTTCTTGTAATGTTTTTCCATAGCGATAGGTCCAAAGTATCAAGCGATGCCCATCTTGTTGTAGTTTTTTTAAGGTTTCAAATGCAAATGGATTTGGCTTCCCAATTTTTGGGTAAGCATCTTCCACAATTGTACCATCAAAATCAATAGCGAGCGTTAGGGTTTTGGTTAAGTCCATGAAAAATAATTTAGATTAAGCTACTTTGGGTCATAACTTCAGGTTTTTCTATACCGATTAGTTTTAAAATTGTAGGTGCAATATCTCCAAGAACACCGTCTTTTATAGATGTTAAATCTTTATCAATCAATATGACAGGAACGGGATTAGTCGTATGTGCGGTGTTGGGTGAGCCATCGGGGTTAATCATGGTTTCGCAATTCCCATGATCGGCAATAAGCAACGTTGTATAGTTGTGCTCTAGCGCTGTGGAAATCACAGCTTCTACACAAGTGTCAACAGCTTCACAGGCTTTGATCGCAGCATTCATATCTCCAGTATGTCCAACCATATCGCCATTGGCAAAATTTAAACATACAAAATCAAGTGTTTCTTGTTTCAGTTCTGTTACAAGTGCATCTTTAAGTTCAAATGCGCTCATTTCTGGTTGAAGATCATATGTTGCCACTTTAGGTGAATTTTTCAAAATTCGCGATTCGCCCTCGAACGGAAGTTCACGCCCTCCAGAAAAGAAAAATGTCACATGTGGATATTTTTCTGTTTCGGCAATTCTTAATTGGGTTTTTCCATGCGATTCTAGGACTTCGCCAAGTGTGTTTGTGACATTATCTTTATTAAAAATAACTTGAATATTTTTGAAGTTTTCGTCATAGTTAGTCATCGTAACATAATGCAAATTTAATTTATGCATATTGTATTCATGGTTGTCGTTTTGACTTAGTACTTCGGTTAATTCTCTACCACGATCCGTTCTAAAGTTAAAGAACAACACGACATCACCATCTTCAATTTTTGCAACGGGTTCATTATTTTTATTGGTCATAATGATCGGTTTCAAGAATTCATCAGTAAGCCCCTCATCATAATTATTTTGAATTGTTTTTGTGGCATTATTTGAGAGAAGGCCTTCGTTATTCACTAAGGCATCATATGCGATTTTTACACGTTCCCATCGGTTATCACGATCCATGGCATAATAGCGTCCTGTTATGGTGGCTAGTTTTGTGGAAGACGATTCTAATCGGGTTTCGAGTTCAGATATAAATCCATATCCCGATTTTGGATCGACATCACGCCCATCTGTAAACGCATGAATAAAAGACGTTTCAATACCATGTTGGTCAATGACGTCTAGAAGTCCATATAAATGATTTAAGTGCGAATGTACCCCGCCATCACTGACTAACCCCAAAAGGTGAACTGCTTTTTGATTTGTTTTTGCATACTCTAAAGCCGTCTTTAAAACGGTTTCATCCTTTAATGTATCGTTGGTAACGGCTAAGTTAATTTTTGCAAGATCTTGATAAACTATACGACCAGCCCCAAGGTTTATATGACCTACCTCACTATTTCCCATTTGACCATCTGGAAGCCCAACATGTAGCCCATCTGTTCGAAGGCTTGCATGCCCATATTTGGTGTATAAAGAATCAATATAGTGTGTGTCAGCATTATCAATTGCAGACACTTTTGGATCAGGAGATTTCCCCCATCCATCTAAAATCATTAAAATAACTTTCTTGTTCATAATCTCGTTTTAAAACGTGTCCAAATATAAGAAGATTTTAATAAAATTCAGATGAGATTTATGATTTAGATGCTAAGAAAATAGTTGTATTTTTGGAACACTAAACCATTTTAAATGCAATTTGAATTCAAAATAATTACTGCCGATACCATTGAGACCGTTGTGCCCTTGGTAAAAAAAATGTCTAAGCCTCATATAACCGAAGCGATTTTAAAAGAACGTTTTAAGGAAATGATTACTCAAAATTATGAGTGTGTAGGGGTTTATGATGCCGATCAGTTGATAGGGGTTTCCGGTTTATGGTTTTGTACGCGACATTATTCGGGTAGAAGTGTAGAACTAGATCATGTGTTTATCGACGACGCCTATCGTAATAAAGGGTTAGGGACACAATTTATCAACTGGATTGAAACATATGTCAAAACGAAAGGCTATCAAGCTATCGAACTAAATGCGTACATCGATAATGTGCCTTCTCAGAATTTCTACGAAAAAGATGGTTTCCAGAAATTAGGCTATCATTTTGTAAAGCTGATTGGCTAATTCAAATCAGAAAGGTCCGATTCAGATTTAATTTCATAAGGGGTCTTATTTTTTTCAAATACACGCGCATTTAAAACCCCTTTAAGCCTAATTTTTGAGCCTATGACTTCCAAATAACTCCCTTCTCTTAATCCAATTACAGGTTGTGAATTAAAGTGATGAAATTCTTGAATTCTGGTTTCACGTGTTTCGCCCATGTGGGTGCTACCAGGATTGGGATCTAAATAGTGCGGATTGATGTTGAAAGGAACAAGCCCCAGTGTTTTAAAACTTTTCGGATAAGCAATTGGCATATCGTTAGAAGTACCTATAGTGAGTCCGCAGATATTACTGCCTGCACTTGTACCTAGATAAGGCGTTCCAGATTCTATAACTTTTTTTAATTCACCCATTAAATCATTTTTATAGAGTTGATCGACCAAAACAAAGGTGTT
>DDBE01000114.1:0-342 GCA_002332715.1 Flavobacteriales bacterium UBA2040 | reverse complement strand
AGTTGATCGACCAAAACAAAGGTGTTACCGCCGCCACTAAAAATGCCTTGTGCAGATTTAAGAGCGTCTTTTGGATTGTCATATTCATGAATTCCTTTAACTGTTTTGTCAATTTTAGAAAATGCGTTCTGTACAAGTTTTGTGTATTCCTCATGTGAGCGACCACCAGGACGCGCGTACGGAATAAATAAAATGGTATCGACAGTCTTAAAATGAATTTTCAGTACCTCTAAGAGGTAGTCTAAAAAGCCACTGCCATGCACAGTAGAAGTGCTTGCGATTAGGAGTTGTTTCATGTGTCTATATTTATGTTTTTAAAAGGTCACATGCTGTTCGCTTTTA
>DDBE01000110.1 GCA_002332715.1 Flavobacteriales bacterium UBA2040 | reverse complement strand
GAGAAATCAATATGGGGCCTGTGATATGAACCGATGCTATAAAATCCTTCTCGCTTGCAAAAAACGAAGCCTGTAGTTGCTCGATTGGAGATTGGTAATGACAACTCCGTTGTGTTTTGATGAGCTTGAGCAGTGAATGAACTCAATGTTGCCATCTTTATTTTCAATTACTATGCCGACATGCCCCGCACTTCTGTTTGTAATGTTGGTCCCTGTAAAAATTATGCAATCCCCTTTTTGACATTCTTGAATTGGGATTAATGTTCCGAATTGAAGAAAGCCAGAAGACACCCTTGGGCTTGCAATACCAAAAGAAGTATAAACGTAGTTAGTAAAACCTGAACAATCGAAAGACTTTCCTGGAATGGCAGTCCCGTAACGATACGGTACACCCAATTGTTTTTTAGCAAATTCTACCAAAGAATCCCTTTTTAAATCATGGGTATTCTGAGCAAAAAACAGGTAACTCTGTAAAATTAGAAATAGATTGAAAAACAAACGCATCAGACAAAATTAAGCTTATTTGAAGAAATCAAAAATTTCATTCAACAGAATCCTTTAAAGTTATTGTAGCAGCAACACGCCTTGCTCAATGCATAAGAACTGACAATACTTGACCAAACTGCAACTACTAATATTGCAGAACCTCATTTGATTGATAAAGGCCTTCTTTCATTTTGAATAGGTCTAATGTAAATCTAAATAACGCTATCGAATAATCACATCCATCCCAACTTCTACATTGTCATAGACCAAAGGTGCTTTTTTTGGCGGAATATTGACACAACCATGTGAACCACCATTTTGGTAAATATCTGCGCCAAAACGACTACGCCACATGGCATCATGTAGGCCGTAGCCCTTGTAAAAGGGCATCCAATACTTTACAAATGATTCGTAGCCGGGGCCGCGCAAGACACGGTCCTTTGTTTTGACATTAATATGAAAATGCCCTGTAGGTGTATCTCTATTCAGTCTTTTGTTGCCTGTGACAACATTGGTTTCTAGCAAAAGTTGACCCTCCCTAAAAAGCCATAGTTTTTGATCTAAAATACTAACCTCAACAAAATCTTTGAGTCCTTCTTGTAAACCACGAGGTAAGCCTTGAGTCACGAAAACTATTGGGTGTTCGATCATTTTCCCGTTGATTATGGCATTCATCACAAAATCGACTTCTTTGAAAATATCCATGCGCATGAAAGTCGGATTTTTCAGAGTATCGTCATTGGGATTCTTCTCTATTAATGTCAATATTTCACTGAGTGGCAACTCAATACGAGCGGCAATTTGCTGGACGTAGTATTGCGCAGCCAGATAATTGACTTTCACTTTTAGGTCCTTATCTAGACTCAGCCAAGGAGCAAAGAGCTCTTTATCTAATTCAAAATTTCCTTTCTCATGAGTAAGTAAAATTTTACTTTTCATTGCTTTATCCAGTGTTTTTTTGGCATTCTTTAATTCCTTTGATTCCTTTGTATATTTAGGGGCTTGGTAGAGATATCCATTTCTCAAATCAAGTAAGGTATCTTTGGCGGCAAGGAGGACTTGAAAGGATTTAAATAAAGCAATGGTATCGATTTCAGTACCGGGTTTTTCGGCGGTCAGTTTCCATCTTTGATTCTTATAGGTATAATTGGCATTTGTTGCCTTGCGATGCGGCTGTTGGTGCAAAAAATGAACCAACTGATGAAGGCAGGTATCTAGCTTAAGAGCAGCCCAACTGGTGTCTTTCCAATGATGAAAACCGCTTCTATCGAGATTATTGAGATCAATGCGGTACAGCTCCGCATCTTCCTTTGGTAAAGTAACTTCAAGACGGACATCTAGACCGTCATGACCCAACACATATAGTTGCTGAATATGAATGGTTCTTGATTTTTTGACTTTCTTTTTGGTTGGTGCCGTATGGCAAGATGTCATCAAGCAAATGATTAAAAAAATCAACGAAAATTGACTATTTATACTCGATATCATTTTACATTTTTAAACACCTCGTCACTTTTGTTTGTGTCCAACTAGCACCCTCCCCCCCATGTTATTTTTATTCCAAATGGTGTTTCTTCATAGGTGATCTCCATATCTTCTGGTGGAATACAACCTCCCATATTTTTACATAACCTTTCTATATTCCTCTGCACGTCAGAGAGCTTTAACAAAGGAATATAAAGTTGATAAATTGCACCGTCGATGATAGTCTTAGAGTTAAAAACAATTCCTTCTTTGTATATTGAATAGTTCATAAACACCTTTCCATATCCTTCCATAATTTCATCTTCTCCATAATAAAGTGCAGCCATTTCCTTGTCTATATAAGATAGTGAATTTGAAGACATTTCATTGAATTGAGAAAGCCAATCTTCAATTACTTCCATTGAAGAAAGTGCCGGTTTATTTAATAAGTCATAACTTAATTCAAACTCTATATTTGAATCTTCAATTTTCTTCAATAATAATTCTAAACTATCTGATTTTATGACAATTAGATTTTCCAGCCACTTTATTTGCCCCTGTTTCAATGATATTTCTTGAATAGCTGTTGATAATTCTACATCCAAGCTGTTCTTCACATCATTTATTTTTTCAATCTGGCTATTTAACGTTTTGATAATGGAATCCTTTGACTCAATTTTTGCTCTAGCGGAAACTCTTTCAAGATTTAATACAATGTCTAAACTATCTAAACGATTCGTTAATGATTCAATCTGATCATTTTTTGATTGTGCGTAAGAAATGTTAGTTGTAATAAAAATTACAAAAAGTAGGATTGTTTTCATCTTATTTATAGAATTTGTTTTAACTATTTACTTGAATAAAAGGCAGAGAATTTAAACTAAGTTGAGGCTACTGTAAGCGGTTTACCGTAAAAAAATGACATTATGAATCCCTCCAAACCTCATCTCAAATAACGATTTGCTTGCTCTAGCGTAAGGGTGTAGGATCCCCAGAAATCTTTACAATCGTCGTAACCATTTCGCAAGAGCGGATAATAAATTACCATCCCAGACTGATTCATGGTAATTTCCAAGTCGCTTAAGTATAACGGACTAAACTCATACTCTCGGAAGCAATCTGGTTTTTTTCCTGATTCCACTTGCTTTTGATAATCTTGAACTGCTTGCACATTGACCAGTGTAACGAGTTCTTTTTCCAAAGAGTTAATTAATTCATCATTACTAATAGGATTATAGAGATTGCCCTCTTTGAGTAAAATCTGAGTATAAGTCCCGTTGCGGTTATGTTTGAAATAATAATCATTATCAGGTCTTCTGCTTGACGTTACAAAAACGTAATTGCGGTAAGCACATGTTTTTGAAATCGTATTGGATTGGCAAACTACCTTCTCCAGCGGATAGCTTGTGACTTCACTGCTCAGTTGCTCATTGGCTGTCTCTAAACTATCGTAACTAGTAAGTGCTTGATCGAGTTGTTGCGTTAATTTTTCAATTGTTTCATGCTGAGTTTTGAGCATCAACGTATTGTTTTCTGCTTCAGTTTTAAGTTGCCTAATCTCATTCTTTTGACCCTCGATTGTAGATTTCAGCTCTTTGATATTGCTTTGGTTGGCCTGTATTTCTTCCATCAAACCTTTGCTAACCTTTGCAGCTTGCTCTAGTTGCGTGGTCTTAAGTTGCAATTGTTGTTTAAAATCAATCCTTTCCGTAGCGAGTAGTTTTCCTAAACTGTCATTTTGAATCGTTAAACTTTCAATGATCACATTCTTTGATTGTGCCCATAAATGTTGCGCAAAGAAGAAAAATAAAATCAAAGTGACGGTTTTGCTCAATACTTTCATATTAAAAAAATTTAAAGATAGTTTTGGGTTAGTGTTCTTTTTATTCCGGTACAAATTCCAATTCAAATACCATCACTACATTTCCTGAATGAGGAGTGGAGTCTTTACCTTGTGATGTGACAATTAATTGTTTGTTATCTGGAGAAAGTGCCATACCTACAGGGAATGGTTCAGCCTTTACTTCATGTATGATTTTTTGGGTGGCGTTGTCGATAACCACAATCTTACAAGCATTATTTACACAAACAAAGGTATATTTTCCGTCCGCAGTTACATCAATAGTTCTGGCTCCTGGCCCCACCATTACGGTCTGCCAGTCTTTGAAGTTGATGATTTTTTGATCATCGAAAGTCTGTTCGAGGATTGTCGACAGCTCCGCACGTTGAACAGCCCCAAATTTGTTAGAACTGAGGTATATGAAACCGTTATTGAGTACAATATGTCTTAAATTCAGGTAGGAGCCAGTAATTGTACCTAGGTATATTTTATTGGGGAGGTCAATTAGCGCAATGCCATTCCCACCCATTTTCGCTACCAAAAGATATTGATTGTCTTCAGTAAATACGGTGCCCCGTAAGCAATTGCTGCAATTGTTGTCTCGATCAACTTTCCCTGAAAATTGAGTTGTCACCTGATAATCAATAACGATATGGGATACATAGCTGAATTCCATCGGATCTTCGCTCGTGATATCGATCAAACCAACTGTGTTGTCACCCCAATTGGTAA
>DDBE01000134.1:6253-10826 GCA_002332715.1 Flavobacteriales bacterium UBA2040 | reverse complement strand
CGGTTATCCCCAAAGGAATTTCCTTTTACCGTAAAACGAGCTTGGTCGCAAATTCCCTGGATCTTATAATCTGCCCAAGAGGGTTCGGCAGAAACTTCCAGGTTGCCGCAATTTACTTTAAGGTTAACTGAACCTGATGATTCTTTTAGAGTAACCGAAAGATTTGGAGAAACAATATTACCTTCATTTGTCAGATCGTGCGAACCTTTGTATAAAATTTCTTTGAGTTGTTTAAAATGAACTTCTACGTTGATTACTTTGTTTAAATTCCGCAGGAATTTGCATTTATTTTCATTTAAAATCGTGAGTTTCCCATCTAAAACAGCAGTTGAAACCAAATTAATCACATTCTCACCACCAGTTAAAACGACGAATAAACTAGAATCCTGCACCAAATGTACTTTCATATAAGGTCCGATCTCTATACTTTGGAAATCAGCCAATTCCATTTTTTTTTCGGCCGTTTGTCCATTGAATTTCCAACACGATCTATCCTCTGATTTTTTACAACCAAAAGCGAATAAAACAAGAAGAAGGATCAATCGATTCATTTCTTACTATTAAAAACATAGCCAACACTCCATTCTACATAATCGGCCTTCCCCCAATTCGATTTCAAAGTTACGCCAGCCATTAGATTGTTGTTGAATTTATACCGCATTCCAATTCGGTGATAAATTCGATCTTCGGGCAGGTATCTATCTATAAAATAGACACCCATTCCCAATATGGTCGAAAATCGGTCGAAGGACAAGACATATCCTGTAAAAAATCCACCTTGAAAAATGTCGATTGGTTTTTTCTCAAATTCAGGTAAGTAATCCAACAAGGCCGTTTTATAAATTCCATCCAATCCAAATTCTACACCACATTTTGGACTGAACACTTTACGTGCAAAAACATTCAATGCAAAAATCGGATACTTCTTTCCACCTGTTGGAAATACTTCTTTACTCGAAAAAATGAAATTTGTTCCGACTTCCCACGGCGCTTGCCATGAACTGGGATACATACTTCTTTCCTTATTGACGAAAACACCTCGCTTATTCCCGTAAGACAGCGTGATCGTGGGATAATTCAATCCGAGATTTGGTAATTTATTCGCCCCATTAGAAAAGTGATTCAAGCCAAATCCAATTCCGTATTCATTGTTTTTATGATACAAACGATAATTCAATGACATCTCTACGATAACATTTACATAAGCGGACATCGCATTGTTTTTCGGATTGGTTGCTGGGTCGAAAACCTTTGTTGCAAAAGCCAATCCCGAACCTACTCTAGCCGAAAACGAGTGCTTTTCTGTTCTCAAAAAAGGTAAATCACCAAATGCCAAACCACCAAATAGAGAACCTAATATTTCAGTATTTCCGGTACTAGAATAAAAAGCGGTGAGTCCAATTCTTGGTGTCGAAAACGCGCTGACCCATGTTTTATCCTCATGTAAATCAACAAAATAACTTACTTCTCCTGCAAAAACAGGATCTTTCGGTAAGTGCGTTATTGCTGGCCGATGCACCGCCAAATATCCTGAATGTACCTTGGCCTCTATTCCCCACTTGTTTTGGGCATAGCTTCCATTAGCGATGCAAATCAGGAAAAGTACGGCGAGCTTGTTCATCTTTCGGGAACAAATTTAGATTATTCTTTTTTGTTCTCATATAAAACCTAATTTTATCGAAAAAAAAGAATGGACGCCAGACTTGTAGCTTTTGAACGATTGTTGAATATTATGGATGATCTTCGCGAAAAATGCCCATGGGACATGAAACAAACCTTTCAAACACTTCGTCACCTTACCATTGAGGAAAGCTATGAGTTGACCGATGCAGTTTTGGAAGAAGATTGGAAATCGCTTGAAGGTGAAATTGGTGATTTGATGTTGCACTTGGTTTTTTATTCCAAAATTGGAAGCGAACAGAAATTGTTCGATATCACCTCTGTTCTTGATCAAATTTGTGATAAGTTGGTCCACCGTCACCCGCATATTTATGGTGATGTCAAGGTACAAGACGAAGAAGAAGTAAAGCGAAACTGGGAAAAATTAAAACTGAAAGAAGGTAAGAAATCTGTGCTCGAAGGTGTTCCAAATTCACTTCCAGCTATGGTGAAGGCGATACGAATTCAAGAAAAGGCAAAAGGAATCGGTTTTGAATGGTCGGACAAAAAAGACGTTTGGGACAAGGTAAAAGAGGAATTGCAAGAATTTGAAGAGGAAGCCGAAAAAAAATCGGACAATATGGAAGAAGAATTTGGCGATTTGCTCTTTTCTTTAATCAATTATTCCCGTTTCGTGAACATCAATCCGGAGAATGCTTTGGCCAAGACCAACATTAAATTCAAAGCACGTTTTCAACTTATGGAGAAATACATTCTTGAAGACAAGATGAATATCAGTGAATTGGGATTGGAAAAACTAGATGTCTATTGGGAAAAAGCAAAATTAGAACTCAGGCAGAATTCGTAAAACTTTACAACTAAATATTGTTCAATCAAGGAATCCTGCACTTGACTAGATTTTAACTCATTTTCACTTCAATTACTTTTTTGTTTACCTATATTCGCGTTTCAAAGATATTTTTATTCGAATGAGAATTATTATTGCCATTATTTTCCTCTTTTTGAGTTATCAATTAACCGCACAGGACGTCAACATTCGAGGATTCATTTATTCAAAAGCAACCGGTGAAGCAATCCCGTATCAGAAAGTAAAACTTCTCAACGTAAAAGATAGTTTGATTGTCACAGGAGCAACTTCCGATATTAACGGATACTACAGTATGCCGGGAATAGCGCAAGGAACCTATTTATTAAACGTTTCTTCGTACGATTTCGTGACCATTTGGGAACCTATTAAGGTGGATAAACCAACAGGTATAATGAATGTAAAATTTGAGTTGGAAATCGATGATCAGGTTAAGGCATTCGGAGAAGTTAAGGTAAGCGCCGAAGCAAAACAGAAAAAAACAGAAGTACTGATTTCAACTATTAAATTGGATAAAAAAGGCTTGGAGCGTATTCCGAGTATGGGAGCGGAAAATGATATCATTAGTGCATTAAGCGTTACGCCCGGTGTTGTAACAACTGGTGACCAAGGTGGACAACTTTACGTTCGTGGAGGAACACCAATTCAAAATAAAATTCTTTTGGACGGAATGACGATTTATAGTCCTTTCCACTCCATTGGTTTTTTCTCGATTTTCGAAACTGAATTGGTAAAAAGTGCAGATGTTTACACTGGAGGATTTGATGCTCAATATGGTGGACGTATTTCATCAATTATGGATATCACATACCGAGATGGAAACAGAAAGAATTTTGGAGGTAAAGTATCAGCGTCACCATTTTTGGCTAAAGTTGTACTAGAAGGTCCTTTCACCAAGAATGCCGATAGTTCAGCCAGTAATGCTTCGTATATTTTCTCTGCGAAACACAGTTTGTTGGATTATACTTCTCGGAAATTGTACCCATCTATCAATGATGGAAACGGATTACCCTTCAATTTCACTGATTTATACGGAAAGGTGACATTCAATTCGGACGGAGGCTCTAAAGTGAGTGTATTTGGTTTTCATAACCGCGATAGTGTCAATTATAGCATTGCAGATATCGATTGGCAAGCTTCAGGTGGTGGTGTGAACTTCATATTAGTACCCAGTAGTTCACCGGTATTTATCCGAGGACACGTGAATGGTTCAAATTACACAACAACTTTCAACGAAGTTGGATCACCTACACGAACAAGTTCCATAGGCGGGTTCGATTTAGGATTTGATTTCACTTATTTCTTAAAGAAAGAGAGCGAGTTCAACTACGGAATTAATTTAGGTGGATTTTCAACGGACTTTAAAACCTCAAATGAGGTTGGTCAAACGATCCAAGTGGAAGGGTTTACCACAGAAATTGGATTGTACGCTAACTATAGAATTGTTCGAGATCGATGGGTAATTCAACCAAGTTTCAGAACTCAAGTATACGCAACTTTGAGTACCATCTCATTCGAACCAAGATTGGGAGCGAAGTACAATGTGAATGAGAATTTTCGTTTGAAAATGTCAGGTGGTCGTTATTCACAGAACTTTACCTCTGCATCATCTGATAAAGATATCGTGAATTTATTCAATGGTTTACTTTCTGCTCCTGAGTCGGTGCAAGAAACGTTCGTAAATGAATATGGTAAAACGAAAACTCCGAGTAATGGAATTCAATATTCATGGCACGCAATTGTTGGTGGCGAAATTGATTTGACCAAAAAATGGTCGATGAATATCGAGGGATATTACAAGTATTTCCCGCAGTTGAGTAACATCAATATCAACAAATCCTATGAGGATATTGCAGAATTTGCAAGTGTACCGGACGAATCCAAAAAAGACTTTTTAATTGAGTCGGGTTCAAGTTACGGAGCAGATTTACTTTTGAAATATAGCGAAGAGCGCTTGTTCCTTTGGGGAGTTTATTCTTATGGTAAATCGGTTAGATGGAACGGATTCAATGAGTACTTTCCTGTTTTTGATAGAAGACACAACGTAAATCTTGTTGGTACATACTTATTTGGTAAAAAGAAAGATTT
>DDBE01000134.1:3573-5889 GCA_002332715.1 Flavobacteriales bacterium UBA2040 | reverse complement strand
CAAGGAGAAACATTTTCAGATGGTGTAGGTACAGATTACGTGAACAGTAATCCGAGTTCTATTTCTTCCAGCTTAGCTAATTTAAACTCTGAACGCCTGCCATACTATCACCGTTTAGATATTACAGTTAAGAAGCAGTTTATATTCAAAAACAAAGATGTATTAGAATTGATAGCAAGTGTTACGAATGTTTACGGTCGAAGAAATATATTTTACATCAATCGCGTTTCACAAGAAACGCTTTACCAATTCCCCGTTCTTCCGAGTATAGGCTTAAGTTATAAATTTTAAAAGAGGTAACTGACAGCCATTTTATCGTTTTTTACATACGTAGCTCAACGGTTTATTGACAAAACGCATATCGAAAATTGTCATATTTATTTTCAAAGAAGTAAGTGAACTTATTCTAAACCAAACATAATGAGACCAAAAAGTACATTTACAGCTCTTGTCTTTCTATTTGTTTCTGGATTGTCTTTCAGACAAGAATCGAATAAAGATTTGACAAAATTACAATCCAAAGAGGGAATAACGTTTTCCTGTAAACAGGTTGTTTTTGGATTTACTCACACAACAACTTAAAACACTGAAAAAATAAATACATTTAGGGAATCTTTCTAAATCCTTAAGTTTATCAAAAAAGATCAAAAAATTATTTCTTCCAAGCTTCCAACGCCTTCACCTGTGCATTTGTCGGATTCTTCATCTCAACTATACTATACACATTGAAAAAGGAACGCTGTAATTCTGGTAATCTTAATTCGATAATCTTACCTTTTCGCTGTACCAACAAAGTTTTCTCAACATTATCGCATAACTCCAACCACTGATCCAGTTCACCTTGACACGCATTTCCATTCACAGCAATAATATCATCCTCCAACATTATTCCGCCCATATCAGCCGTTCCTCCAGTAAAGACAGACATTACTTTGAAATTTTGACCCTCAGGCATTGTTTTAATTCCCAATTTCGCTTCGCTATATTTGGGTGAAGGAATGTGCGATAATTCCATTCCTATGTATTCCAAAGCATCAGCTAAGATAATTTCATAGGCTTTCGTTCCATGGAAATAATCGGTGAACAATTCCGTCCAATCTTCACCTGTTATGTTTGCAATTTCAGCTTTATAATCAGCTTCCGAAACTCCTTTACCGTGCAAGGCATAGTCGAAATACAAACGTTTCATTAATTCGTCCAAACCGTACTTGTCCTTCGTTGCTCTGCGGATTCGAATATCCGTCGCAAAAGCCAACAAACAACCTTCCGTATAAATAGACACTTTTCGACCTGGCGCTCCAGCTTCGTATCCATCCAACCATGTATCAAATGAAGATTCGGCAACTGAATAATTGAATCGCCCAGGATTATCAAAGTGCTTTTGCAATTGCTGGTTAAACTCAATTTTATACTGATTCCAATCAAAAACACCCGATTTCAGTAAGAATAAATCACCTTGATAGGTCGTCACACCTTCACAGATATAACCGAGTTCGGAGAAGTTTTCTTCTTTGAAATTATAAGGAAACATCTCAATCGAACGAATCGCCTTCACATTCCATGTATGGTATAATTCATGCGACGAAACGCCCAATAAATCGACATAACCATTTTTGAAAACAGAATACGTTGGTCCTAAAAGTATTACAGTTGAAGCATGATGCTCTACTCCATGGTAAGCTCTATATGAAGTAATTTGAAACAAGAAATGATATTCATTTACGGGAAATTCAACAAATTTCTCCAATTGTTTTTGCGTGAAGGCAGAAAAATCTTTCTTCAAACGCTCAAAGTCAACTTCCTCCATTCCTTGAAACCAAAGATGAAATTTGATCCCGCCCACTTCGTATTCATCGTGCAACAAACTAGGCGATGCGATGAAAGGTGAATCAACCATCGTTTGAAAATCGGGCGCAGAAAGTGTGTTTCCTTTTTGCACAAGATTACATGCAATCTGATAGTTTTTAGGAATATTCAAAAGACATTCTATCGGCATTTCGGTCGTTTCATCCGTGAAAACAAAACAATTTACTGGATTCACATACATCTGGTCTTCAGATAAGAAGCTACTTCCAGCGTTCAAATCCTTAGCGTAATATTGATACACCACACGAATCGACTCTTCGCCTTTGGTCTGGACTTCCCAAACCGCTTTGTGCGATTTCTTAAACGACAAAGGCTTCTTTGAAGAACCGAAAACTTGAAAATGACGCACATTTTTGACGAAATTGCCCAATTCATATCGACCAGGTCGCCAAGTTGGCAAGTAAACTGTTGTGGTGTCTCCAAAAACTGGAAACTCCGCTTCAATTTTTA
>DDBE01000134.1:1471-3251 GCA_002332715.1 Flavobacteriales bacterium UBA2040 | reverse complement strand
ACTGTTTTTTATTCGCTAGACAAAATACATTGTCATCTTTTGGAACTTCAGAAAAAGAACCAATCTCCACCAATCTCGATGTTCTTTCTTTCCCTACTTTCAACTTGTAAAAGGAATATAACCCAAACGACTCAATTTTATCATACAAAACTTTTCGCGAGCCAACTTCTCTTTCCGCGGAAAATTCAATTATCAATATCGGTTTATCTTTTCGGATAGACTCTTCTGCTCCAGTCAAAACAGCCAATTCCATTCCTTCCACATCAATTTTCATCATGTCAACCTTTATACCATGACTGGTCGCTACAGCATCAAAAGGAAGAATTTTAATGTCAATCGATTCTGCATTTACCCCTTGAACAACTGTTGAAGCTGCTCCGCGATTGATTGACCAATTATCGTATAATGTCAGGGTTTCACTATCCTTTCCCAATCCACATTCAAAGGAATGAATGGAATTCATATTATTCAATCCGAAATTCTTTTCCATGATTTCAAACGTTCTCGGATTCGCTTCGAATGCCCAAACTTGACCAGAATTTCCGAGGGTTTTCTTCGCCGTCATGGACATTAAACCAATATTCGCACCGACGTCAATGAAAGTTTGACTTTTTTGTAAATGTTTTTCGATGAAGTTTAAAGTTCCGCGTTCATAGGTTCCTGTTTCAAACAAACTACGTTCAACACCCAAATCTTTCGACGGGTTAATCCACAACTTTAATCCAGAAGGAATTTTGAGAATATGTTCACCAACCTTATCGACCTTAGGCAAAAGCCATTTTGGTAATAGCAAGGAAAGTTTACGAAATCCGGGGAAATCGATATTGCGAAAAAAAGAAATCAGTCGATGTTGCCAAATGGTGCTGCGGTATGTCGACTTTGGATCTTTCACGAAACGAATTTAAGCATAAAGTGCTTCTTGCTGTTGCGCAATTTTCGTATCTGCAAGATATTCGTCGTAGCTCATCATTTTGTCCATGAAACCATTTGATGAAATCTCGATAATACGTGTCGCAACTGAATTCGTCAAAGAGTGGTCATGAGAAGTGAAAAGCATGTTTCCAGCAAACTCTTCCATTCCCTGATTCAAAGCTGTAATCGACTCCAAATCCAAGTGATTCGTCGGTTCGTCCATCATCAAGAAATTCGCTTTTGCAAACATCATTCTCGACAACATGCAACGCACTTTTTCGCCTCCAGAAAGAACTTTCGCACTTTTCAACGCTTCTTCGCCAGAGAACAGCATTCGTCCCAAGAATCCACGTAGTGCAACTTCCTCACGCTCTTCATCGGTTTGTGCATATTGACGCAACCAATCTATCAACGATTCTTTGTGTCCATCGAAGAATGAATGATTTTCATTTGGCAAATAAGCCGTAGTTATTGTTGTTCCAAAAGTAAATTCACCCGAATCCGCTTTTCTATTTCCGTTCAAAATCTCGAACAAAGCGGTCAATGCAACTGAATTCTTAGAAATGATGGCAATTTTATCATTCTGATTCATGGTAAAGTTCAAATCCTTGAACAAAACTTCTCCTTCATTTGAAGCAGAAAGATTTTCTACCATTAAAATTTGATCTCCAGGCTTACGTTCAATGTTGAAATTGATACCTGGATATTTTCTTGATGAAGGTTGAATTTCTTCCAAATCAAGCTTATCCAACATCTTACGGCGAGAAGTTGCTTGTTTCGATTTCGATGCATTCGCGGAAAAACGAGAGATAAAGTCTTGCAACTCTTTTTTCTTGTCTTCCGCTTTTTTGTTTTTATCTGAACGTTG
>DDBE01000134.1:0-1122 GCA_002332715.1 Flavobacteriales bacterium UBA2040 | reverse complement strand
GAAGTGTCTGTCGTGCGATACAACAATCACTGTGTTTTTAAAATCCAATAAGAAATCCTCCAACCAAGAAATCGTTTTGATGTCCAAGTCATTCGTTGGCTCATCTAGAATCAACAAATCAGGATTTCCAAAAAGAGCTTGCGCCAACAAGATTCGAACTTTTAATTCGCTCGGCATATCAACCATCAAACTATAATGTCTCGCTTCTTCAATTCCCAAATTCGATAACAAAGTCGCTGCATCTGTTTCAGCATTCCAGCCTTCCAAATCAGCAAATTCACCTTCCAAAGTAGCCGTTCTCATTCCGTCTTCATCCGAAAAATCAGGTTTCGCATACAAAGCGTCTTTCTCCGTCATTATTTCAAACAAACGCGTATGCCCCATGATCACCGTTTGCAATACTTGATACTCATCAAATGCGTTATGGTTTTGAGAAAGGACCGCCATTCGTTTACCTTGTTCCAACTCTACTCTACCTTTCGTCGGATCTTGATCGCCCGTTAATATCTTAAGAAAAGTTGATTTTCCAGCTCCATTGGCACCAATCACACCATAGCAATTGCCATGAGCGAAGGTCAAATTGACGTCGTCGAAAAGGACACGCTTACCAAACTGAAGCGATAAATTATTTACGGATAACATATTATTTACTTGAAAATTCGGTGCAAAGATACAGGATTTTTAAAGGAATAAAGAATTTTTTATCACAGAGAAACGCAGAGTTTTTCGCAGAGGCCACAGAGGATGTTGGAGTTTTTTCTTTTCGCGCTCTCCGCGAAACTCTCCGCGCCACTCTGCGGTTAATTCCCTTCGTTACAAAATATTAACCTCCCTTTCCAACTGAACCCCAAACTTCTCCTTCACTGTCTCCAAAATTTTGGTCGATAAATCGTAAATATCTTGACCTTTCGAGCCTCCGTAATTCACTAAAACCAGAGCTTGCTTCGCATGAACTCCGTAATTTTCTATACGCATGCCTTTGAAACCAGCTTTTTCAATAAGCCATCCAGCAGCGAGTTTCGTCAAAGTTGGATTCTTACGATCCGGATATTGTGGCATATCAGGATGTGCGGCCAACAATTTCTCAGCTTGTGCTTTCTCAATAACTGGATTCTTAAAAAA
>DDBE01000030.1:4839-19269 GCA_002332715.1 Flavobacteriales bacterium UBA2040 | reverse complement strand
TACAACTTCAGCCTTTTTTTGATTGGCCAGAAAGTTTTCGTCTATCCCTATCATCATGATAGAAACGTTCTCTTCGTCGTTGTACAGAATACCTTTGTAAACTGGATTGTTCCGAATTTCTTTTTTTATTTCATCTATACTTTTTTCTTTAAAAGTGATATCTGAAAAGATTCGTTTGGCCTCAAATTTATTTTCCGCTTGATTGTTCTGAATGGCAAAGAGCGTAGCTTCAGAAATGATGGATTCTACACCGTCGTATTGAAGAATGGAATCGCCCAATTCTTTCCATTTCAGAAAGTTTTTTTCGGTGTAGAGTTGGTCGTTGTCTATGGCCAAAACCAAGGAACTTCCGTCTTCTCCGAATAACTCTTTGAATTTTAAGTAAGAGCTTTGAGCAGGCGACTCCTTGGGCAACATGTTACCGTATTTGTTGTCGATTTTTAGTCCTGTTAAAGCAAAATACCCGAAAAAAACCGTCAATAAGGTAATGATACCTACGATGAACAATCGGTTTCTAAGAATTAGATTAGCAATTCGTTGCCACATTATGGTCTGTTTTCTTTATGGGTTGAAGGCGCTAAAAGTACTCAATTGGTTCGTTTCAAACAAGGATTATTCTATTTCAAATCTTCAGCCAACCACTTAAAAAATTCTCGTTGCCATAGCATACCGTTTTGTGGTTTTTGAATCCAATGTCCTTCTGTCGGAAAATACAAATATCGACTCTTCAAACCCATCAACTGCGCGGCTTGAAAAGCTTGCATACCTTCACCTTCAGGCACTCGGAAGTCCATACCGCCATGGATAACTAATAAAGGAGTCGTCCATTTGTTTACCATTTTGTGGGGACTATTTTTTTCGTACAAATCTTTGTTATTTGTGTCCCAATATGGTCCGCCGATGTCCCAATTCGCGAAAAATAATTCTTCAGTGGTGCCGTACCAACTTTCCAAATTGAACAATCCGCAGTGTGCGATGAATGTTTTGAATCGGTTTTCGTGAATTCCAGCCAGGTAATAAATCGAATATCCACCATAAGAAGCACCGACTGCTCCGCGCTTGTCTTTGTCGACGTATAATTCTTTCGAAACTTCATCAATGGCTGTCAGGTAATCACGCATCGGCTGACCTCCCCAATCTTTAGAAATGTCGTCGTTCCATTCTTGACCAAAACCAGGCAGTCCCGTTCTATTCGGTGCTACAATAATGTATCCTTGTGATGCCATTAACATCAAATTCCAACGATAGGAAAAGAACTGACTTACCATGCTTTGCGGTCCGCCTTGGCAATAGAGTAGTGTTGGGTATTTCTTGTTTGCATCAAAGTTTGGTGGAAACAAAACCCAAGTCAGCATGTCTTTTCCTTCGGAATTTTTAATCCATCTTTCTTCAATTGTTGGATTAGTGATGTTTTTCATCTCCGCCGCATTGACAAAAGTGATTTGAATGATATCTTTTTTCTTTCGGTTATAGATATACAAATCGGTTGGGTCTAGCATAGATTGCATGGCCAAAACAATTTCTTTTTCAGCCAAATCGTAATGAACTACGTTTTTTCTGCCAGTCGTTAATTGGGTTGTTACATTCGATTTTAAATCGTGAGAAAACAATTGCTGAACGCCTCGGTAAGGAGCTGAAAAAATGATGGATTTTCCATTTGATTCCCATTGAAAGTCACTAACGGTAAGGTCCATGCTTAGTTTCAATGGAATGATTTTCCCCGAACTCAAATCTTTCAATTGAATGACGTTTCGGTCGGCCTCAAAACCATTTCTTTCCATCCGCAACCAAGAAAACTTGATGTTGTTCGGAGAAATGGTAGGTGAATTGTCGTACCCTTTACCATCAGCCGTGTAATTGAAAGTGTTTCCACTTTCGATGGTGTATTCATACACATCGCTATTGGTGCTAGTCGCAAATTCTTTACCTCTTAATTTCTTACTTGTGTAGTACACTTTGTCTCCATTTCCAGAAAAAACTACACTTTCGCTTCCGCTAAAGGGCGGAACTATGCCATCAAAAGCTTCCCCTTCAAGTAGATCAATTCCTATGTTTGAAACTTTGCCGTTTGCAATGTCGTGTAAAAAAAGATGGGTTTTGAATTCGTCTTCCCACTGATTCCAATGACGGTAAAATAGATCGTTTTCTATTCTTGCATTTGCCAAAGGTAAATCGGGGTGAATATCTTGAATCGTTTTTTCTGTTTTTACCGAACGCAAAAGAACAATTTTGTCTTCAAGTGGCGAAAGAACGTATCCATCAACTCCACCGTCTATGTTTGACATTTGCACCTTTTTCGCACCTGTAATATTTATTTTCCACAACTGCACTGAACCAGTTTCAGCAGAAAGAAAAGTGATGTCTCCTGATTTTGACCATTTTGCTTCAAACTCTGAAGAAGGTGTTTTGGTAATTTGAGTCGACTTTTTCTGATCTAAATTGTACACATATAAATCGGTGTTTCCTTTGTTTGCTGCAATATCGTAACTCGAAAGTGAATACAGAATGTTCATTTTGTCAGGTGATAAATCGCCACCACTAAGCCGGTTCAATTCCCAAAGTTTCTCGGGACTAAAATTTTGTTGGGCAACCGAAGGAAGACAAAACAATGCCATTCCCAAAAGGAAAATGAGTTTCATATATTTATTTTGGTAATTGTGAAGATATTAAATCTATTGGGATTGAGGCGTTCCTTGCTCCGATTTATTGCTGTATCTATAACGGCGATAGACACTGTATGCCAATAACATAAAGAAAGTTACGGACATTCCAAGTAGCGCGTGACCAAGTGCAGAACTTAAATCGCCGTAAAAAGAAGTTGAAAACACAAGGATATTAAGACCAACTAAGGTCACAATCATGATTCTTTGAAAACGTCTTATTCCTCTCATTCAAAGTTAATGCACATGAAAAGTAGAAAATTATTCAGAAAAATGCAACGAAAAACTGTAAAATAATTCTACTTACTCTTTGATAACCAATTTAAAACCCTTCCCATGTACATTCATTATCTCAATGTTCGGATCTTCTCTCAACAGCTTTCTGATTTTCGCAATGTATACATCCATGCTTCGACCGTTGAAATAATTGTCATCGCCCCAAATGGCACGCAAAGTTGCCTGTCTGTCCAAAATTTCATTTTTGTTTTTAACTAATAAATGAAGCAATTGATTCTCTTTCGTTGTCAATTTTTTCTTGCCTTCGGCTAAATGTAAAATACGATACGTTGGTTCGTAAGCAATCGTCCCGACCTGGTATTTTTCTTCTTCGCTGGCTTCACCAATGTCTGCACGACGAGAAATTGCCGTGATGCGCGCCAAAAGCTCTTCCATAGAGAATGGTTTGGTCAAATAATCATCGGCACCAAGGGCGAAACCTTCTAGTTTGTCTTCTTTCATCGCTTTCGCCGTCAAGAATAAAATCGGCACTTTCTTGTCCAATTCTCGTATCTCTTTTGCCAAAGTAAAACCATCCATTTCCGGCATCATAACATCGAAAATGCAAAAGTCAAATTTCTTTTGATTGAATCGTTCGAAAGCTAATTTCCCATTTCTGGTTAAATCAACTTGGTATCCTTTACTCTTTAGAAAATTTGAAAGTAATTCTCCCAAATTTAAATCATCTTCTGCCAATAATATGTTCATCGTATTATGTATTAGTGTTAATTTCTATTCCAAATGTCGAGCCTTCCCCGTAGATACTTTTTACAGTTAAGTTCCATTTGTGCATCTCGGCAATGGATTTCACATAGCTCAAACCGAGACCAAAGCCTTTCACATTGTGCACATTTCCAGTAGGAACACGGAATAATTTATCAAATATTTTATCAATGTGCTCTTTTTTTATCCCAATTCCATTATCCTTCACTTCAATTCGGATACTATTTTTTTCTTTTTTTACAGTAACTGCAATCGCAGGAGCTTCAGCGCTATATTTTATTGCGTTGTCTATCAGGTTGTTAATGCAATTTGAAAGATGCATCTTATCTGCAGAGACTTCCATCATTTCCTGAGAAATATTTGTTTTTAAAGTACCACCCAAGGAATTGACGCGAAGCTGAACGTTTTGCGTAATATCATACACCAATTCGTTCAATAGTATTGTTTCTTCTTGCAAGTTGATTTTTCCTTTTTCGAGGACATTACTTTGTAAAATACTTTCGACAAGTAAACTCAATCGTTTGTTTTCTTCACCAATCATTTTCACAAAAGGAGAAGCTTTTTCGACTGCAGTGCCCATCATTTGGCTATCACTCATTGCTTCGCAAGCCAAAGAAATGGTGCTAATTGGTGTTTTGAATTCGTGGGTCATGTTATTCACAAAATCGTTTTTCAAATCGGACAAGCGTTTTTGCGCCAAGATAGTTCGGAACATGAAGACGATGGTAATGACGATGATCAACATCAAAGCCAGACTAAAACCAATTGTGCCCAACATTTCTCTTAAGATGAAGGCATTTCGTTTTGGAAAATAAACATGTAAGGTCAAATGATCTTCTAGCATGTTGCTCGGGAACATTTGGGTTCGACTCGAGACGGTTAACGATGTATCTATTTTTACATTGTAGGTTTTTGGTGGGTCAGGGAAAACAACGGGTAAGGTATTCTCCCCTTCAATCATGAATTGATATTCCTGAGGCAATTCGTCGGTCGATAATTCATTTTTTATGACCGAATCCAAGAAAGCGATGTCTATTCTTTCAAATGGCTGGAGATAGACATTACTTCGGAAGGTTTCAATCAACATTTCGTTGACGAACTTGGCCTTTTTAAACATCTGTTGTAGGACTTTTTGGTCCAACTGAATAGCTACAGCCACTGAATCATTTTGTGGAATCGTCTTTTTTTGCTGGTCAAAAAGTTCGCGCAATTGCCTTACATCTCGAGCAAGTACTTTGTGTTCTGCAGTTATTCCGGTTAGAGAATCAAACGATCTACCTTTTACAACCAAATAGTCGTGTAAACCATCGGGCTCCAGAATAGAGGTGTCTTTTATTGAAATCGATTCATTTAAACTTAACAAGTTCTGAAATTCTTCTTTCAGAACATCTCGATATTGTCCACTAAAATCTTTGTTGACAATCTGCATGTAACGCTGGATGTCTTCCGATTTTTCATGTTGTAAAGCAATTTTCTCAAGCGATGTGCTTAGCTTACGTTTGAACTGGTAGTTTTTCCGATTATACAATTGACCAACTTGCACTGCTTGAATGACAAGTAGAGAGAACAATGCTGTTCCAACTAATAACGATACTATATTAATTCTTGCCTTCCTCAATCGCTACTTTTTATCGAAATTAATCTATCATTTCTGTCTTTAATAGAGCTTAACCTTTTTTAACGCGTTTGTCAGGAGCGAGGTAAGACATATTGTTTCATCGAAAAGTCTTAAATTGGACAAATAAAAGATGAATTTGACAACGCGAAACCTTGGTTCTGTCTTAAAATGGATACTTCGAAAAACTCTTCGAGTGTTCCTTTATTTTCTTGCTTTCATTCTTTTGTATTTAATTATCGGATTTATTTTATCTAGAATTTCGACCAGTAAAGAGTTGTCTAAAGATCAAACTATTGAGATTTTTGTCCTCTTCAATGGAGTGCACACCGATGTGGTGATGCCGTACACCAACAAGGTGAAAAATTGGAAACGAACCTTCCCGTCTTCCAATACCCGTGGAACAAACACAGATTTTAATTGGGTTGCGGTAGGTTGGGGTGACAAAGGGTTTTACTTGGATACCCCAACTTGGGGCGATCTGACCTTTAAAACTGCCACAAAAGCAGCATTTGGGTTGAGCACGGCTGCAGTACATGCCACCTTGTACAAGAACATGGGCGAAAGTGAAACGGCAAAGTCGATTCGTATCAGCAAGGAACAATATAAACTTTTGGTGAAGTACATCGATGCGCATGTTCGAAAAAGTAAATTGGGTTTATCGCAGAATATTTCCACCAATGCTGTTTATGGCGATGACGATGCGTTTTATGAATCCCGGGGAATTTATTCCATGTTTCATACCTGCAACACCTGGGCAAATGGTGCATTGAAGGCATGTAAACAACGAGCATGTTTGTGGACGTGGAATTCGTCTTCGATTTTGCGCTTGCATGAAAAATAGTATGCTTTGTTATTTCATGAGGCCGTTCCCTTTCCTTATCTTTGCAGCGATATATCGAAGATGGAAGAAAAGAAGCAAACCCGAATCAACAAATATTTAAGTGAAATTGGTTACTGTTCCCGAAGAGGCGCTGACAAATTGATTGAAGCTGGACGTGTCACTATAAACGGGAAAGTGCCCGAAATGGGAACGAAGATATCTGAAGGTGATTTAGTAGCTGTGGATGGAGAACAAGTTTCCAAAACGGAGGAAGGACATGTGTACATTGCGTTCAATAAACCAATTGGCATCGTTTGCACCACGGACACTCGAGTTGAGCCGGATAACATTATCGATTTCATCAATTTCCCACGTCGCATTTTCCCGATCGGACGACTGGACAAACCGAGCGAAGGTTTAATTTTCTTGACCAGCGATGGAGACATCGTCAACAAGATTTTAAGAGCTAGAAATCACCATGAAAAAGAATATTTGGTAAGTGTAAATTATCCGATCACAAAAGGATTTTTGGAAGATATGCGCGCAGGTGTTGCCATTTTAGACACGGTAACTCGACCATGCGAAGTAGAACAAATTGGTCGTTTTGAGTTCAAGATTATTCTTACACAAGGATTGAATCGTCAAATTCGCCGTATGTGCGAAGCTTTAGGATATGAAGTGCAAACTTTGCAACGCGTCCGCATTATGAATATCCATTTGAACATGCCAGTAGGTGAATGGAGAGATTTAACTGCTGCTGAGCTCAAAGAAATAGATAGAATGACAGAGCATTCGGTGAAAACCTACGCACCCGACGAATAAGGAATGGACGAACAGGAATAGGGATAAAAAAACAACTTTGAAGAAGAAAATCATATATACTTTATCCGGAATTTTCCCAAAGCGATTTGTGGATTATGCGTATTACAAACTGACGCATCCTCAAGTTCACAAGCTGCGGCCTCATGAAGAAGGGGTCATTGCGAAAGCCGATAAAGAAAGGATTCAGTTTAATGACTTCGACATTCAATTGTATGAATGGAAAGCGGGGCCATCAAAAGGTAATGTTGATTCATGGATGGGAAGGGCAAGCGGGCAATTTTGCCGATTTAATCGACAAATTAGTTGCGAAAAACATCACGGTTCTTGCTTTTGACGGCCCATCTCATGGCAATAGTTCAACAGGTAAAGGGGAGACAAGTTTGTTTGAATTCGCCGAATTAGTCGGTGTTTTGGTCGAACATTTTAAAGTTTCAAAATTGGTTTCGCATAGTTTTGGTGGGGTTGCCACAACATATTCACTTTCTCAAAAACAACATTTACAAATAGATAAATATGCTCTTTTCACTACGCCAGATCGTTTTGCGGACCGGATTAATGTCGTTGCTGAACAAGTTGGCTTGCACGACAAGGTGAAAAAGAAATTAATCACAAAACTCGAATTCGAACTCAAGCTTGATCTTTCTATTTTGAATGTAAGCAATTTTGTTAAAGGCGTTTCAGTAAAAGATGCCTATATCGTCCATGATACTTTCGATAAAGTTTTGAGCGTTGAAGAGTCCAAAAGAGTAGTAGAAGGTTGGTCAGCCGCAACTTTAGAAGAGGTGCGCGAAACGGGATATTTTCGCATTCTCCGAACAGATGAGGTATTAAAGAAGGTTATTTCTTTTTTGGAGTTTGATTAGGCTTCGTTGCTAAGAGAAGTTGATTAATATAACTAGAGTGCGTATTTTTGCCCAAAATTATTGCCATGCGAGAAGAATTATTTGGTCCCAAAGTTGAGAATATTGGTGTTGCTATAATTGAAGAATTGACGAAAACCAACGAAAAAATCTATAACGTGTTCTTGGCAAATTTCAGAGAAGATATCATTGAAGGAATTATCATAACCAGCAAAGGATATGGCAATAACGCAAATACGGGCGAAAAGGTGGAGACATCAACACTTCGGCGCTGTATTGAAGTGATGCTTCCTGAAGAAATCGCGAAAGTTGAACCGATAATGCCGGATGTTTTTGGGCTGGCAAACGAGTATTGGGTAAGTTTTTGGATTGAGGATAAGATGTATGACAAGAAATTCGTTTTTCTTCCTGAAACCATTCAGGAAAAGAACATAAAACATATTACAAAATTGAACGCAAGAGGGGTAATGATTATTTGATGCAGTACAAGGCTTCTAAATCTTTGGTATTGTGCACAGGGTGTATGAATTTTTTTAATTTACTCTCATTCATTTTCACTTGATATCCTCCAGCATAGATAGGTAAGTCACCTAAATCCTTTCGCATTTTCTTAAATAAATTCTCGTAATAGTCAGTCTCGGTGGCAGTCAAAACTGATGTAAGCAATGCTTTCGGATTCAAGCGCTCTACGCATTCTATGACTGCATCATACGGCAAGCTTTGTCCCAAATAAAAGGAATGCACACCATTACTTCTTAACATATAATGATAAAAAAGTAAACTCAGTTCGTGCCACTCATACTCCGGCAAAAACAGTAAAACTTTAGGAGATTTTGGATCAGGCACAGGAAGCAGAGCAGTTTCTGAGATTAATTTTTGCCGAATTAAATGAGTAATGAAATGCTCTTGTCCAGGATTTATCGTACCAGTAATCCACATAATTCCTATTCTTTCTAAAAATTGAACGAGATGATTTGAGAATGTTTTTTCTAAGCCATGCTCTTCTATCAATTGTCCAATAGTTTCTTCGAAACAAGATTCATCCAATTCAATGAGCGCGAGCAAAAGCTTTTCGAAATAGACATCCGTTTTACCTGCAGAATGCAACTCACGCACTTTCCCGTTTCTCTCTCCTTCGTTTATTTCCGCTATGTGAGAAATTTTCCAACCATTCTTATTTAAGATGGCTACGTTTAATATAGTAGTCAAATCGGTTTCAGAATACGTTCTAATTTTGGTGTCAGTTCGCTTTGGTTTCAATATGCCATAACGCTTCTCCCATATCCGTATTGTATGAGATTTGATGCCTGTTAGCGTTTCAATATCTTTTATTTTATATTCTCCCATTGAGCCAAACTTTTAGTTCTCTTTCATTAATATTTCGGATTAAAATTAATTCATTTATATTTGTTTTGACATGAGTCATATATATCGTTAAATAAATCCTTGTTTAAACAGATGATTCTGAAGAATTGTTCGGTAGCTTTCGTATTTATTCTGGTTGGTTTTTTATTTACCCAATGCAAAGAGGAATCTACTGATGACAGCGATGTTATTGATTTGAGTGATAACTACGACGTCTTTCAAAAATTTGATTTAAGTCCTTTCGATATTAATGCTAATATGATGCTTCCCGATGCAACAGCAAATATTGGCGCATCGACTAAGCCTTCTGTCCTTCATGAGGAGGATGGTTTTAAATGGGATGTTGAAATCGGTCCAAATTTTCAAGTGCACATCGAAGACTGGGGAGCAAACCGTGGCTTGGTTGCCGACAAGAAAAGTCAAAATCAAGATCTTGAAATTTACGAAATCAAATATTTAATAGACGAACCGGATTTTATTGTTTATGAAACAAAATTAAAGGTGGATGGAGTTAAAAATGCTCCAAAATCAGTTGGTGTGCCTCATATAACTTACCATGTTTTTGCAGAAAAAGTAATTGATGGTATAACCTATGAATTCCGAAGTCGCGACGAAGGTTATGAATTTGTAATCATTGAATTAATGGCGAAGACAATCCGTTCTGTCAAAGCCAACAAATAGTTTTTTAGTGCACCTCTTTCTCATTCCTTTGTTTATTGGTAAATTTGCGCCTGCTTAACATCAATCAAGCACAATAATTACCATGGAAATCAATCGTGAAAATATACTCTCCGTTCTAGGTGGAATCCTTGAACCAGACCTCAAAAAAGATATTGTTTCATTAAATTTCGTTCAAGATATATCGTATACCAATGCATCCATAAATGTAACCGTTACGGTTTCAAACCCCGCTCTGCACGCTCGAAAGAGAATGAAAGAAGCGCTCGATTTTAATTTAAAACGAGCTTTTGGTGATGAAATTGCTGTTCAAGCAGAAGTGAAAGGCGCAAGTTCGGAAGAACAATCTGCCCACAGAAAGATATTGCCAGATGTGAAGAACATTATTGCTATTGCTTCTGGTAAGGGAGGCGTCGGAAAATCTACGGTAACGGCAAATTTAGCTGGTGGATTGGCTAAAATGGGTTTTAAAGTCGGAATCGTTGATGCGGATATTTATGGCCCATCTATTCCAACCATGTTCGATGTGGTTAATCAACGCCCGACGATGATTGAAGTAGAAGGCACTCCGAAAATTACACCTGTTGTCGCTTACGGAATTTCCATTCTTTCTATCGGGTTTTTTACGGAGGCGGATAACGCTGTGGTATGGCGAGGACCAATGGCTGCAAAAGCACTGACGCAAATGTTTACCGATGCACACTGGGGCGAATTGGATTATTTATTAATCGATCTTCCTCCTGGTACAGGTGATATTCATCTGAGTTTGGTGCAAACCGTTCCTTTAGATGGTGCAGTAGTCGTTAGTACTCCTCAAGAAGTTGCTCTGGCCGATGCGCGCCGTGGAGTAAATATGTTTAGAATGGACAGCATCAATGTTCCGGTAATTGGAATTGTTGAAAATATGTCCTGGTTCACGCCTGCTGAGTTGCCAGATAACAAGTATTACCTTTTCGGTCGTGATGGCGCTAAGAATCTTGCTGCTGGAATGGAAGTTCCCTTTTTAGGACATATTCCTTTGGTGCAAAGTGTGAGAGAGGCTGGTGATGCTGGTCGTCCCGCGGTTTTCCAAGAAAATAGCATCTCAGGAAATGCATTTGATGAATTAGTTCGTACTTTTATTGAGAATTTAAAGGTGCTGAAAGCAAAAACAGCCCAAAAGACAAACGCATGAGTTTTAACAAATTAGAATTAACCAATAGAATAAATGATGTCTTAGCATCTCTTCGTCCATTTTTCGAAGCAGATGGTGGCGACATGAAATTGGTGGACATTACCGATAAAGGTGTGGCTCAAATTCAATTATTGGGCGCGTGTAGCGATTGTTCAATGAGTCAAATGACCTTGAAAGCTGGAGTTGAAGAAGCACTAAAAAAAGCCGCTCCCGAAATTATTGGTGTCGAGGCAGTTATTCTAGAAGCGTAATCTCCCCTCTTTTCTCTATTTTAGAGTAAAAATTAAGCATTGAAATTTTCGAGTAACCTTTTCTTTTCAATTGTTTTGCTGTTTTCTTTTCAAGCGAATGCACAGAAAAATTTTCTAAAGAATTCAAGTATTTCTGCACATTATCAGCGTGGTTTTGCCATTCCAGAATATTCTTTCATCAATTATTTAACGAACGATTACGCTCAAAGTATCACCCTAGATTTTGCCAAACAAACGACAGGAAAAAATGAGTGGGAACATTTGTATAAATTTCCAGAATATGGTTTCTCATTATTCTACACCTCTTTAGGAAACGATGCTATCCTGGGTAAAGCGTTGGCGGCCAATTATTTCTTTAAGGTAAATTTCATATCAACTGAAAAGTGGAAGATTTTCAATCAAACCGGAATAGGACTTGGGTATATCACCAAAAAGTTTCACTTAGAAGACAACTATAAGAATGTTGGAATCGGTTCCAACTTTAATGTGCATTTCAATTCCCGTGTAGGAATGAGTTATCAAATAACGGAGAATTGGAAAGCGAATGCCGGTCTTGCCTTCGATCATTTTTCAAATGGAAATACCGCCGATCCAAATTTAGGATTGAACAACGCGACTCTCTTTGCTGGTTTACAATTTGCACTAGGTGAAATTGAGAAGAAAAATAAAACGAAGCTTTCGGCTCATGAACGAAAGAATAATTTTGAAGCAGTTCTGAGTGCGGGAGCGAAACAAACACGAGCACTTTCGTCGAAATTCTTTTATACTTCGTCTCTGACGGGCGGAATTAATCGTGAATTTTTTAGAGGTGTGCATTTGGGTATTGGGGCCGATGTTTTCTTCGATCAAAGCATTAAAACACAAATGGAATCAAGAGGCGAAACTTTCTCTCAACCCGACGATTTTCAAACTGGATTGCACATTTCTCAGGAATTTGTTTATAATCGTTTTAGCTTAATTCTCCAAGAAGGAATTTACCTCGGACTCATCAATAAGGGATTAAAGAAAACTATGTATAACCGGGGAATAGTTCAGTTTCAATTGAATGACCGTTTTTTGTTGCGCATTGCGATGAAGTCTCATTTGCACATTTTGGATTTTCCTGAACTCGGATTTGGTATAAAATGGTAAGAACTAAATACATATCCGTTCTTATCCTTTTCATTCTAATTGGGTGTAAAAAGAATAATCTTGAATCAACCAAAACCATCGAGTTATCGGCTTTTGAGGAGATACTTTTACTTAGTCCAATGGATGTTGAATTGGTGGAAGATACATCGTTCTTCGTCGAGGTTATTGGATTTGAAAAAACGGTTGATGCGGTAGAATTTAAAATTGAAAATGGCGTGCTGCAAATAGAAAACACCTTAAAATCAAAGTTCGCCAAACCCAAAACAAAAAGCGTAAAAGTCATCATTCATTCTACACCTTTAAAATTGGTAGAAGCACTGGAAACGTGCAACATTTCAACGGGAAATGCTATCACCTCACTAGAGTTTGGAATTATCCTCAAAAGCAAAGGTAATTTTGCCGATTTAGAATTGAATTGCAATGTGTTCTATTATTACAACAATTATCCTTGCGGTGGAAAAATGACTTTGCGAGGTGCAACGCAGCAATTAAAAATTTGGAATACCGCCATCTTCTCGGTCGATGCGAAAAATTTGGTGACGAATTATTGCCTTGTCGAAAATAGTTCCAAAGGAAAATGCGAAGTGAATGTGACCGGCGCTATTGAATATGATATGAAAGGAGAAGGAAACATAGAGGTCTACGGTAATCCAGCAACGGTAGTCGAAAACGGTAAGTCGGGGAGTGGTGAAATTATATTTTATTAAAGGAAAAATGAAAACAAAAATATTAAGACCCTCAGATTACGTCCAAAACGAATGGACGGGCGGCACGACATCCCAAATATTCATCTATCCGGATGGTGCTTCATTGTCTGAACGTGACTTCTATTTTCGAATAAGTTCGGCTTGTATAGAAACGGATAAATCGGATTTTTCGAAGTTCGAAGGGTACAATCGATTTTTCACACCACTCAATTCTGGTTTAGAATTAACGAGCAACGGAAACGCTCCGAAAAAAATAAATCCACTCGAACTTTTTCATTTCGACGGTGCATCTGAAACAAGCGCAGCAGGAAAATGCATTGATTTCAATTTGATTTATAGGAAAAGTCTCAAAGCAAATCTAACGGTTGCGACTTATTCTAAAACTGAAATTATAAGTTACAAACCTTTTCCATCCTCCGAATTTTTGTTGATTTATTGTTAGAGTGGTGCCTTTGAGGTGCTCGGTCAAACTATTCAACCGGGCGAAACATTTCTAATCCAAAATTGTCCAAATGAAGTCTACTTGTTAATGACGAAGAATAGTATGCTGCTTATTTCCGAACTATCCTTTAAAAAAGATTAATTTAGCCCGTAGATTATGACAAATAACGATATTCTTCGGCGCTTACGATTTACTTTTGATTTGAACGATGACAAAGTCATGGACTTATTTCGTTCAGGTGGAATAGAAGCTACTAGAGCCGAAATCAGTGATTGGATGAAAAAAGAGGAGGACGAAGCATACAAAAACTTGGGAGATAAATATCTTGCGGCTTTCTTGAATGGTTTCATCAACAAGAATCGTGGAAAACGCGAAGGCGAACAACCTGCTCCAGAGAAAAAGACGGATAACAATATGATTTTCCGCAAATTGAAAATTGCCTTAAACATGCGTGATGAGGATATTTTAGATGTTCTCGATTTGGCCGATTTTCGTTTTTCAAAGTCAGAATTGAGTGCTTTTTTCCGTCGTCCAGAACACAGACATTACCGTGAGTGCAAAGACCAAATCATGCGTAATTTTCTGCACGGACTTCAACTAAAATACAAGGAAAATGATTGATGCTATCGGCTATGTTGCAATGGCCATTTTGTTGATTTCTTTCATGATGAAGGATATCAAGAAATTGCGTTGGGTAAACACATTGGGCTGTGCGATATTTATAGTTTATGGTGCTTTGTTAGGCTCTTTCCCAATTCTGATTACCAATGCAGCAATCGTTTTGGTGAATTTGTATTACCTCTTTATCAAAAAGAACTAAGCTTTTAAATTACGACCAATACCAAAATCGCTGTTCCGATTATAGCCAAACCGAGAGCAATAATTGCTTTCACCGCAATTCGG
>DDBE01000030.1:918-4498 GCA_002332715.1 Flavobacteriales bacterium UBA2040 | reverse complement strand
GAACTTAGCCAATAAAATATAGCTGCCGTTAATATTCCAAACCATTCTGCCGTCGAATAAGCTCCAATATAAAAACCATCAGAAGCAATAGCATAGAACAAAAACCCTAATAAGAAAAGTGGTAAAACGAGAAGTAGACAGGCAATGAAGCCTAGTATAAATAATAGTACATCCAATTCATCAATTCCGTCTTCTGGGGCGGTTGGTTCATCGGCTTTTTCTTCTGATAGTTCAATATGAAATTTCTTTTTGAAAACTTCTAAGTTTGGTTTTTTTTTGGCCTTTTTTAGATCTTTTGTGTATACTTTTTCCTGCTTTCTTTCATTTTTAGGTTCAACGGAATTTTCTTTATGTTCCAAATCGGAATTTTCAATGTCGATTTCGTCCACTTGTTTTTCTAATGAGGTTTCAAGGTTTTTTTCGTCGGTTTTATCTGCACTTGTTTTGCTTTTTTCAGTAGAAACTTGTCGTGATTTGCCTGCACTTTTCCATGAAATATGGTATCCAGTCCGATAACTTCGTTTGGTGAGTGTACAATTCGTGAACGAAATGATTAGCGTGAACAAAAGAAGAATTTGAATTATCTTTTTCATGTGAAAGCGTGAATTATTCAGTTCCTAAATTAAACTAATTTCAGTCCTCTTCAAAATTTGCTTATTTCCTTATCTTTACGCCAGTCACAAGCGGAAAATAATGAATCAAGAAAATCTAAAAATCTACAACAGTCTTTCTGGACAAAAAGAAATTTTTAAACCAATTCAACCCAACCGAATCGGAATGTACGTTTGTGGACCCACGTTGTACAGCGAACCGCACATGGGAAACATGCGGACTTTTATCAATTTCGATTTGATTTATCGCTATTTGTTAATCCTTGGTTTTGATGTGAAATATGTACGTAACATTACCGATGCAGGACACATTACCAATAGTGCTGGTGACGAAGTAGACAGCATAGGAAAAGCGGCAAAAGCGGCACAAATGCAGTCTTTGGAAATCGTTTACAAATACAATGTGAAATTTCAAGCCTTGCAGAATTTGTATAACATGTTGCCGCCGAGCATTGAACCGACGGCTACTGGACACATCCAAGAACAAATTGAAATTATTGAAAAAATTATAGCGAATGGATTGGCGTATATCGTCAATGGCTCTGTTTATTTCGACGTGAAAAGCTACAGCGAAAAGTTTCAATATGGTATCCTTAGTGGGCGAAAAATTGATGAACTTGCTGAGGAAACGCGCGATTTGAATGCACAGAACGAAAAAAGATTCTTCGCCGATTTCGCTCTTTGGAAAAAATCCAATCCCGACGACATGCAAATTTGGTACTCACCTTGGGGTGATGGAAATCCAGGTTGGCACATTGAATGCACGGCGATGAGTACGAAATATCTCGGACCAACATTCGATATTCACGGAGGTGGAATGGATCTGAAATTTCCGCACCACGAAGATGAAATTGCCCAAAGTTGTGGTGCCCTTGGGTGTTCACCTGCCACTGTGTGGATGCACGCCAACATGCTTGAAGTGAACGGTCAAAAAATGAGTAAGTCACTCGGAAATTATTTTCTACCCATGGAAATCGTTGAGGGAACATCCGAATTATTCGAGAAACCATTTTCACCCAATGTTATTCGATTCTCAATGATGCAAGCACACTATCGAAGTACGATGGACATTAGCAATGAATCTCTGCTGGCTTCTGAAAAAGGATACAATCGCTTGATGGATGCAATAAAAAGTTTGGAAAGGTTATCAGCTGGAAAAGAATCTTCAATCGATGTGAAAGCATTAACCGAATCATTCTACACAGCTATGAGTGACGATTTCAACACACCGATTTTGACGGCCAATATGTTCGAGGCGGTGAAACACATCAATTCTTGCAAGGGCGGTAAAGCGACAATTTCAGCAACTGACTTGGAGCTTCTCAAATCAGAACTGAATCGATTTACTTTCGATGTTCTAGGTTTGAAAAAAGAAGAAGGAGGAAGCGATAATAGATTGGCGTCCGTGATGGATTTGGTTCTTGAATTGCGTCAAAATGCGCGCACGAACAAAGATTGGACAACTTCTGATCAGATCCGTGATGGTCTAGCAAAATCGGGAATTGTAGTGAAGGATGGCAAAGACGGAACGGAATGGGGATAAGCACGATATCTTTTACCATGAAGAATTCAGAAATTGCGCTTAATTGTTTTTGGCATTCATGAAATTCATGGGTTAAGGTTCCGATAAGTTTGAAGAATTCATTCCACTAAAAAATATAACTTGGCTGAAAATGAGTTTCGATAAATCTTTGCATATTTGATTGATAAGTTACAACGGATCAACAAAAAATTAAAGCGTGAAAAGTAAAATCCTAAAATTTGTTGGCAATAGCCGAAACATAATTATTATTTATGTCCTTTTTGCATTACTAGCGAGTATTCAGGGTGCGTCTTCAGGACCAAAAACTTTTGGTGATAACGGGGCAGAATATACGGAGTATAACAACTATGTCATTTTTAAAAAATCTTTCGAACATCTTAAGGATAATCAAGATTTATATGCACTCTATCCAGAGGAACATTGGGATTTATACAAATACACTCCAACATTCGCGGCTTTTTTTGGTGTTTTTTCAATTTCCCCAGATGTCGTAGGACTGAGCTTGTGGAATTTATTGAATGCATTATTACTTCTGTTGGCGGTCTATTATTTACCAAAATTATCGACAACCCAAAAAGGTTTTATCCTCTTGTTTGTGCTGCTGGAATTACTTACGAATATGCAAAATGAACAGTCGAATGGTTTGATAGCTGGACTCTTAATCATGTCTTTTGGTCTGCTCGAAAGGAAAAAACTGATGTGGGCCAGCTTATGCGTAGTCTTTTCCGTGTTTATTAAGATATTTGGTGTCGTTGGCTTTGCTCTATTTTTGTTTTATCCCCAAAAATGGAAACTAGCAATGTACACTGTTGGTTGGACCTTACTTTTATTGCTCATCCCTCTAATTTGGATTGATTTGGGTCAATACACAGCCTTGTTCGAAAGTTATAAGCAAATGCTGTCTGAAGATCATTCTATTTCTTACGGTTATTCTGTCATGGGCTGGATCTATACATGGTTTTCAATTGAAGTAAATAAGAATATAATTGTCCTCATTGGAGCTATTCTTTTCATGGTTCCGCTTGTTAAATTTAAGTTGTATCAGCAGCACGCTTTTAAGTATTTGACCATGGTTTCTATTTTGATCTGGGTGGTTATTTTCAATCATAAGGCTGAATCACCAACCTATATTATCGCAATGGCAGGAGCAGCGCTGTGGTTTATTCAAGGCAAAAAGAACACATTGAACACGGTATTATTTGTTTCTGCCTTTGTTTTCACCTCACTTTCACCTACTGATCTTTTTCCGAGATTTATTAGGGAATCATATGTAAATCCATATTTGTTAAAAGCAGTTCCGTGTATCCTAATTTGGTTCAAAATAATTTATGATATGATTTTATTCGATAAATCTGAGCCGGACGAAAATGTAGAAGCGTTAGTAGATTGAGATTATTCGAAGAGTATATAAATGCTTAGATGACTT
>DDBE01000030.1:496-657 GCA_002332715.1 Flavobacteriales bacterium UBA2040 | reverse complement strand
AGTATATAAATGCTTAGATGACTTCAATAAAAAGAAGGAATTCCTCCAACGAAGATTTCATATTCTTTGTTCAGAACCTCGACGATGATCTCGCCAAAAGAGATGGTGCCGATCATGCTTTTTACGACCAGTTCAATTCAATAAAAAATCTCAATCACATC
>DDBE01000030.1:0-143 GCA_002332715.1 Flavobacteriales bacterium UBA2040 | reverse complement strand
TAAAAAATTTGATACAGAAAGTGTTGAGATAAAATGCATGTTCACTTTGCCTGAGCATAGTGGGGCTGGACATGCTGCTGCGATTTTCAGTGATTTGGAGAGGTGGGCAAGAGAATTGAAGTAAGAAAAATTTATTCTCGAAA
>DDBE01000034.1:3306-4587 GCA_002332715.1 Flavobacteriales bacterium UBA2040 | reverse complement strand
AAGTTCGAGGACGATAACAAACAAGGTATGATTAAAATCGCTTTGAAGTACAATCCATCAACGAAAGTTCCAGCAATCACAAAATTGCAAAGAGCATCTCGTCCAGGATTGAGAAAATATAGTAGCTCATCAGAAATGCCTCGTGTATTGAACGGATTGGGTATCGCTATAGTTTCTACTTCAAAAGGTGTAATCACAAACAAAGAAGCAAAAAAAGAAAACATAGGAGGAGAAGTCCTTTGCTATGTATATTAATCTTTATTAACTAGAAGTAAAATGTCAAGGATAGGTAAATCCCCAGTAAGCATCCCGAGTGGTGTAGAAGTAAAGGTAGACGGAACGACAGTTACCGTTAAAGGACCTAAAGGCGAATTGACCCAAGAACTAGATTCTTGTGTGACAATGGAAATCGCTGACGGAACTATATCTTTCAACCGCGAATCAGACGCTCCTGGTCATAGATCTAAGCACGGTTTATATCGTTCTTTAATCAACAATATGATCATCGGCGTATCGGAAGGGTACAAAAAGGAATTGGAAGTTATTGGAGTAGGATTCCGTGCGACAACGCAAGGTCAAATTTTAGATTTGGCTCTCGGATTCTCTCACCCAATAGTTATTCAAATCCCTAGTGAAATTAAGGTATCTGCAGATACTCAAAAAGGTAAGGCTCCGATCGTAACGTTGGAATCTCACGATAAACAACTTTTGGGTCAAGTAGCCGCTAAGATTCGTTCCCTTCGTAAACCAGAACCATACAAAGGTAAAGGTGTAAGATATCTAGGTGAAGAGGTTAGAAGAAAAGCAGGTAAGGCTGCAGGTAAATAATATTAAATTTCATTAGTTATGGCATTTAGCAAATTAACAAGAAGAGCAAAAATTAAAAGAAGAATCCGTAAGAAAATTACGGGAACTTCTAAGTTGCCTCGTTTGTCTGTGTACCGTAGTAACAAACAAATCTACGCACAGATTATAGACGATTCAAAAGGGATTACCCTGGCTTCAGCATCAAGCTACAAGAATAAAGCTGCCGAAAAAGGAAACAAAATCGAGCAAGCATCTGTAGTTGGTAAAGAATTGGCCGAAAAAGCATTGAAAGCTGGGATTGAAGGTGTTGTGTTTGATCGCAACGGATACCTTTACCACGGTAGAGTAAAAACATTGGCTAACTCGGCAAGAGAAGGTGGTTTAAAATTTTAAGACATGGCATCACAGAAAATAGTAAATCGAGTAAAAGCTTCTGAGATCGAGCTTAAAGACAAATTAGTAGCTATCAATCGT
>DDBE01000034.1:0-2948 GCA_002332715.1 Flavobacteriales bacterium UBA2040 | reverse complement strand
GGAATCGTTGGTCACGGATTAGGTAAAGCGAAAGAAGTTACTGAAGCAATCACAAAAGGAATTGATGACGCGAAAAAGAATTTGATTCGTGTTCCAATTTTAAGAGGTACCGTGCCACACATGCAGAAAGCAAAGTATGGAGGTGCTGAAATTCTACTTAAGCCAGCTTCTGAAGGTACAGGTGTTATCGCCGGTGGTGCGATGCGTGCTGTATTGGAGAGCGTTGGTGTCCACAATGTATTGGCAAAGTCACAAGGTTCTTCAAATCCACACAACGTGGTGAAGGCGACTATGGAAGCTTTGGCAAACATGAGAGACGCAGTAGCGGTAGCGAAACAAAGAGGTGTTTCATTGGAGAAAGTATTTAACGGTTAAAAAGATAGACGCAAAATGGCTACAATTAAAATTAAGCAAGTAAGAAGCGCTATCAATCGCCCAGCTGACCAAAAGGCTACGATTAAAGCGTTAGGATTTAGTAAGTTGAATCAGACTGTTGAAAAAGAGTCTAATCCACAAATCCTTGGAATGATCAAGAAAGTACAACATCTTTTAGAAGTTGTTAAGTAGAAATAAGAAATTAGATAAATCATGAATTTACATAATTTAACTCCCGCAAAAGGCTCGACAAAAAGTACGAAGAGAATTGCACGTGGACAGGGATCTGGACATGGTGGAACTTCAACGCGAGGGCACAAGGGACAAAAATCAAGATCGGGTTACAGTAGAAAAGTTGGTTTCGAAGGTGGACAAATGCCTTTGCAACGACGCGTACCTAAATTTGGTTTCAAAAATATCAACCGCGTTGAATACAAAGCGATCAATTTGGATATCATCCAGTCATTGATTGACCGTAAAAACGTTTCTGAAATTACACCAGAGATTTTGAAAGAAAACGGACTTATTGGTAACAACGAGTTTGTGAAAGTCTTAGGTAGAGGTGAACTAAAAACAAAGATTAGCGTAACAGCTCATAAGTTTTCTCAAACGGCGAAATCGTCAATTGAGTCAGCGGGTGGGAATTGTTCAGAAATCTAATTACCTTTGCAAACATTTTTTTAGCGAATGAAACGTTTTATACAGAATATACAGAACATTTGGAAGGTTGAAGAGCTTCGTAAGAGAATTATCTATACGCTAGCTTTAATACTTGTTTACCGAATTGGTTCATTTATTATCTTACCAGGTGTAAATTACAATGCCTTGGAAGCAGCACAAAAAGCAGGTGGGCAAAATGCCCTTGAAACTTTGCTTTCGTTGTTCTCTGGTGGTGGGTTTACAAATGCCTCTATTATGGCACTTGGTATTATGCCTTATATCTCTGCATCGATTATTATGCAATTATTAGGTATGGCTGTTCCTGCTGTTCAGAAAATGCAAAACGAAGGAGAGTCTGGTAGAAAGCAAATCAATAACTATACACGTATTTTGACAATCATTATCTGTGCGGCGCAAGCTCCAGGGTATTTGTCTTTATATGTTTCTAGTAAGGGCGCATTGCCTGCAGATGCTGGAACATTCTGGTGGGCACAAACGATTATCGTTTTGGTTGCTGGAGCTATGTTTGCAGTATGGTTAGGAGAAAGAATTACAGACAATGGTGTTGGTAATGGGATCTCTCTATTGATTACTGTGGGTATCTTATCTCGTTTGCCAGGTGCATTTACGGGAGAAGTTGGAATTGCTTGGGCAGATGGTAACTTGATTAAAATCCTTTTGGAAATCGTAGCATTCTTCGTAGTCGTATTGGCAACAGTACTGATTGTGCAAGGTGTTAGGAAAGTGCCACTCAATACTGCTAAAAAGGTTGTAGGATCTCGTGCTGTTGATGAAGCAGGTGCAAGAAACTACTTGCCAATTAAGGTAAATGCGAGTGGGGTAATGCCTATCATCTTCGCACAAGCGATTATGACCATACCGGTTATGATGTTTGCAAGCAACGATGGCGGTGGCAGTTGGATTCAAAGAACTTTGGGAGACGTTTATGGTTTCTCTTACAATTTGCTTTTGGCAATCCTAATTATAGTCTTTACGTATTTCTATACTGCGATTATGATTAACCCGCGTAAAATTGCTGACGACTTGAAAAAGTCAGGTGGATTTATCGCAGGTGTTCGTCCAGGTGAAGAAACAGCAGAATACATTGATACATTGGTTTCCAGAATTACTTTTCCAGGATCGTTGTTCTTAGCAATTATCGCTATTCTTCCAGCTATTGCAAAATTGGCCGGAGTGAATGACGCATTTGCAATGTTCTTCGGTGGAACATCACTATTGATTATGGTAGGTGTTGTATTGGATACTTTACAGCAGATTGAGTCTTACCTATTGAATCGTCACATGGATGGTTTGATGGAAGGAACGAAAATCAGAGGCAGAAGAACACAAGGAGAATTATCAGGATTTTAGACTATGGCAAAACAAGCATCAATAGAACAAGATGGCGTAATCATCGAAGCACTTTCCAACGCAATGTTTCGCGTTGAATTGGAAAATGGCCACGTAATTACTGCACACATTTCTGGTAAAATGAGAATGTTCTACATTAAGATTCTACCAGGTGATAAAGTAAAAGTTGAAATGTCTCCTTACGATTTGACGAAAGGAAGAATATCATTTAGATACAAATAGGTTTAGGCCTAAAAAATAAAAATAATGAAAGTTAGAGCTTCAGTTAAAAAACGATCAGTTGATTGTAAGATCGTAAAAAGAAAAGGGCGGGTTTATGTGATAAACAAAAAGAACCCGAAGTTAAAACAAAGACAAGGGTAATTTAGAAAATTATGGCACGTATAGCAGGAATAGACTTACCAAAGAATAAAAGAGGTGTTATCGGATTGACGTATATCTACGGAATCGGTCGCAGCCGCGCGAAGCAAATCTTGGAAGAAAACAAAATTGATATCAATATCAAGGTTGAAGATTGGGATGATGATCAAATGAATTTGATC
>DDBE01000066.1:5437-18853 GCA_002332715.1 Flavobacteriales bacterium UBA2040 | reverse complement strand
AACAAACTCTTCTTTAAAAGTTGTCTTTCCATTTACCTGATAACAATCATTGATCAGCGTATTCACAAGTTTGTTCAATTGGTTCTTCCCCAACTCGCGCCACCTTGTTGTTTCTTTAATTCCAGACCTCATCAAAAGATGCTTCCACAGCCTTAGGGTGATCGGAAATGGATGAACATTCCCTATGTGCCTATCATTGTATTCTTCCATGCAAAAAGCAAGTTTTTCACGTAACTCACCTTCTTTGGTTGAATCCAACCAGTTCACCAGCACTTCGAAATTATAGTCCTTATCATGCAAGATCCTTGCTCCCCAGGCTGATAATTGAAGAATTGCAGGCCCACTCATTCCCCAATGGGTAATCAATAGAGGACCATTTCCTTCAAGTTTTTCTCCTTTGATTTTCACTTTTGCCTTATCGATAACATTTCCCATCAGTTCAGTAATAGGTTCATCAGGCATGTTAAATGTAAAAAGAGAAGGAACTGGATCAATGATCGTATGTCCCATTTCCTCAAGCCATTGCAAACCGCTTTTTTTAGGCTGCCCTCCGATGGTAATGATTAATTTATCAGCATCTAGCTCCCCATTTGAAGTAGTGAGCGTAAACCTTTCATTCTTTATTATCTTCTGTACACCTGTGCTCATTTCGATTTGAACACCCAATCTCTCGCATTCATCACGAAAACAATCAATGATCACCTGAGAATTATTTGCGACCGGAAAAATGCAATTATCCGGATAAACTTTCATTTTTATGCCTCTCGTCTCAAACCAGTGAACCGTATCCGAACTTGTAAACTGGGAAAACGCTTTTTTCAAAAAGTTCTGACCTCTAGGATAAAAGGACGATAATTCTTTCGGATCAGAAACAATATTGGTCACGTTACACCGACCTCCTCCTGAAACCTTTACTTTACTCAAGGTTTTTTGAGATTTTTCAAGAATGATCACTTCATGCTCAGGAAATACGTCCTTTGCTCTGATCGCTGAAAAAAAACCTGCAGCACCACCACCAATAACCACTATCCTTCCTGACATTCTATTTTGTTGTAAATCCTTGTCAAAATACTTTTTTTACCTAAAAGTAGAGACAAAAAAAAAGAGACAGTTACTGTCTCTTTTTTCTGGCGGAGAGTGAGGGATTCGAACCCCCGGTACCTCGCGGTACGCCGGTTTTCAAGACCGGTGCATTCGACCACTCTGCCAACTCTCCGCGACAAAAGTACTAATAGTTTGAATACTGGCAAGTGGGTTTATAAAAAAAATTGACCGTCTTCTTTCAAAAGATTACTTAAACATGACAATACCCTCATTGATAATCAGTTAATCGTATTTTTTTATAGTTTTTTAATGTAGTATGCTCCACATAATCAAGATATCACACCATTTACTTCGAAGCAAACCCTAGAATAGTGAAAAGGTATTCCTTTTTTGTAACTTTACCTTTTTAAAGGTACATGAAATTACTAGCGCTAATTATATCGTTTTGGATGGTCTCGGCACCAGTTTTTTCGCAGGAAAAACGCTTGCGTGTATATGTTGACACCAAACAATTCTATGCACCAAGTTTAGGCCACCTTTTAGAAGTTAATCTTCAGTTTTCAGGAACAAGCTTGAATTATGTTGGAAAAGAAGATGGACTAGTGGCGGATGTTGCCGTTTTTCTGACTATTGAACGAGGTGGAAATATTATCAAAGAAGATGCCCACAGATTGGAGTCTCCTTTCATGACGGACAGCATTATTGAAGATTTTTATGATTTAAAACGTTTCGTGCTTGACACAGGAAGCTATGTATTGAAACTGGAGATACGAGATTTAAACTCAGACAGAGAACCAATAAAAGGCGACATTCCCATTGAAATTAGCAATAAGGAAGGACGAACGTCCATAAGTAATATTCAAATTGCTGAAGTAGCGAAAGAAGGTGACGAAAACAGCATGTTCTATAAATCGGGTTTTGAAATAATACCTCGGATTTCTACCTATTTCTCGAACGATTTAAACTTTTTGCCTTATTATGTTGAAATGTACAACACCGACTTACTTGGCACACCTGAATTTGGGTTAAAACAAAGTATTGTAGATTTTGAAACAACCGATGAACTAGAAGAGTTTACGACCTATCATCGTTTCAAATCGGCCGAAGTAGTTCCAGCATTGAAAAAAATTGATATTAGCAATTTACAAACAGGAAAATATTATTTAAAACTGTCTATTGTTGCGCATGACTTGTCGGAAATACAAAGTGATGCTTATCTTTTTGAGCGAACGAAAGAAGTAAATATCAACTTTGATTTTAATACGTTGACTGTGCTTGACCCAATGTTCGAATCTTCAATTTCATTAGATAGTGCAAGGTATTATCTTGGAAGTGTTATTCCAATAGCTCCGCCATCTGCCGTTAGAGACATATTGACTGTTTTAAAAAATGACGATGACCAAAAGGCGTTTTTAACCCTTCAAGCATTCTGGTCCGTAACTTCTGGCACCAAAGCGTATACCGATTGGATCAAATACAAAGGCCAGGTTGACTTGGTAAATACCTTATATAAAACTCACTTTTTAAGTGGATATGAGTCAGACAGAGGACGTGTTTATTTGCAATATGGGAGTCCAACACAGGTGATACAAAGCCAATATTCGGCATCTGAATATCCATACGAAATATGGCAATACAACAAAATTGGTCGTTTCTCAAACAAACGTTTTATCTTTTATAACTCTGATTTAGTTACCGAAAATTATCGATTACTTCATTCGGATATGATTGGAGAAATAAAAAATCAAAATTGGCCGAGAGCTTTAAATTCAAGAAATTCTACTAATGGCGATGTCGACAATGGAAATGGCGGAGTTGATGACCACTGGGGAGGAAATAGCAACACAAATTTTCGTCAATTTTAATTTTCACTCTTTCTTTTGAAAAAACTTACTATCGTAATTCTTAATTTCAACGGAAAAGACTTTTTAGAGAAGTTTCTGCCCAGTGTCATCCAGTTTTCTGAAGGACATGAAATCATTGTAGCGGATAATTGCTCATCAGATGAATCCGTTTTATTTCTTGAAAAAACCTTTCCTGATATTCGGTTAATCAAAAATGCATCAAACGGCGGATTTGCCAGAGGATACAATGATGCTTTGAAATTAGTGGATAGCGAATTGTATCTATTACTTAATAGTGATATAGAAGTAACCGAAAACTGGTTGAATCCGCTTTTAGAGGTCATGAAAGATCCCGATGTCGCAGGATGTCAACCTAAAATTCGAGCGTTCTATGCAAAACACAATTTCGAACATGCTGGAGCAAGTGGCGGTTTCTTAGACAAAGACTATTTCCCGTTTTGTAGAGGTAGAATTTTTCAAAAAATTGAAGAAGATACAGGTCAATACAATGACTCGATTGAGGTTTTTTGGTCCACTGGTGCCGCCTTAATGATTCGTTCAAAATTATATCATGAAACGGGCGGACTAGACGAAGATTTCTTTGCTCATATGGAAGAAATAGACCTATGTTGGCGTTTGAAGAAAAGAGGATATAAATTTATGGTTGAACCCAAATCGGTCGTGTATCATGTTGGTGGCGGAACTTTGGATTACTCCTCCCCTTTCAAAACCTACTTGAATTTCAGGAACAGTTTGTTTATGATTGTAAAAAATCACGAAGGATTGTTATTTCCAAAAATGTTCCGAAGGTTAATTTTAGATGGAATCGCCGGTATTCGTTTTCTTGTTCGAGGTGAATTCAAGCAGTTGGGAAGTGTATTCAAGGCACACCGCGATGTTTATTTAAAACTGGGCACCTCGCTGAAGAAAAGAAAACAAATAAAAAAGAATTCAACCCACTTCAATAAAAAGGGGCTGTTTAATGACAGCATACTCTGGCAAAGGTATATTTTGAAGAAAGATTTATATTCTGATTTACCGAAGGAAAAATTCTAATTCTTATTCTGAAAATACGTCAAAGCCAAACGGTAACTGTCCATTCCCAATCCAAAAATACAACCCACACAAACAAGCGTAAGATAAGACTCATGTCGAAAAGATTCGCGTTTCGTAATATTCGACAAATGAACCTCCATGACTGGAATTGATATTGCCGAAACGGTATCGCGCAAGGCAATACTCGTATGCGTATAGGCTCCAGCATTGAAAATAATTCCATCAGCATCCGATTTCTGAAGCGCATTTATCAGTTCGCCTTCAACGTTCGATTGAAAAAAATCGATCTCAAATGAGAATTCCTCAGACCAAAGTTTAAGTGCCTCTTCAAAAGTAAGATTCCCGTATATTTCAGGTTCTCTTTGACCAATTAAGTTTAAATTCGGGCCGTTAAGTATCAATATCTTCATGTGATGTCTTATTCAGAACGCTATATTAAGCAATTTGTCGCTTACTTGAAAATCGAGAAAGGGCTCGCCGAAAATTCCATTTTTGCTTATCAGCAAGATGTGGCAAAGCTTTTATCGTATTGTGAGGGACAAAAAAAAGAGTTGACAGATTTACAATATGCAGATTTGAATCAATTTGTTGGTATGCTATATGATTTAGGCATGAGTCCGCGAAGTCAAGCACGAAACATAAGTGGAATCAAACAGTTTTTTGGTTTTCTGCTCATGGAGGACATTATCAAAGTCGACCCTTCTGAGAGTTTAGAGTTGCCCAAATTGGGAAGGAAACTACCTGAAGTCCTTTCTATCGAAGAAATTGACCAAATGATAGATACCATAGATTTGAGCAAACCAGAAGGACATCGCAACAAGGCTATTCTTGAAACACTCTATAGTTGTGGACTTCGTGTTTCAGAATTGGTTAATTTGAAATTTGGAGATTTGTATTTCGATGATGGATTTATTCGGGTGATTGGGAAAGGAAACAAACAACGAATTGTACCTGTTAGTCCAAATGTGGAAAAGGAAATTAATTTTTACAAAGAACACACGCGCAATCACTTGAACGTTCGGAAAGACTGTAAAAATGTTGTTTTTTTAAACCGTAGAGGTGCAAAATTGACACGTGAAATGATCTTCACGATAATTAAAAATCTTTCGAAAGAAATTGGCCTGACGAAGAATGTTTCACCCCACACCTTTCGACATTCTTTTGCCACACATTTACTGGAAGGTGGCGCCAACTTACGAGCGATACAGGAAATGCTTGGACACGAATCCATTACCACTACCGAAATTTACACGCATCTCGATCAAAGCTTTTTACGCGAGGCAATTCTGAGCTATCACCCTCGAAATATGGGTTAATTCTTTTTCTCCGATTTTACGAACATGTTGATCCAAATAATCTTGGACAAAGCATATAAATAAGGCCCGGTAAGAACACTCGCAATTGCAATAACAATTATTGGCGACCATACACTATAATCGTTCACAAACAGCACAAAACTCCAATAAATAGTAGCAAACATGGCAACACCCATACCGTAAGAAACGTACAAGGCTCCAAAATAATATCCGGGTTCGCGTTGATAATCCAATCCGCAATTCGGACATTCATCGTAAGTTTTACCAGCGTTTTTCAAATCGTAGGGATGCGAAACAAAAAAGTCACCTTCTTGGCATCGCGGGCATTTCATTTTGAAAATACTCTTGAGCTTAATCATTATCGTGGGAGAAATTAATTTTCGTAGGAAACAGGGAAATCCGCCGGGATAACAAAAATAAAATCGGCCTTACCTTTCATCTCTTGGCAGAGTTTTTTACCGTCTTGACGAACAATAGAAATCGAAACAGTTTTCGTTCCAGGTTTATAATATTCTAAATACCATAAAATACTTTGTTGAAAATCGGAATGATAGCTGCCATTCAAATGAAAGACCTTATTCCCTTTTTCTAATTCTTTGAACACCGACTCGGCCATTGTCGCATCTTTTATGGCTTGCGCTTCAACGAAATTCTTTCCGCTCATGTGTTGTTCCATTTCAATCAGCTGCTTGTATTGCGACAATTCTCTATCCACAGGAAAGTCGAGCGGACAAATATAATTTCTTTCCTCCTGCGGCAAAGCTTTCAGGGAATCTCGATTTTGTTTAAACATCAGGGAAGCGTATTTTCTAGGAATATTGGAGGCAACAATTGGCATTTTTTTCTGGAGAGCGAGTTCTAAAAAAGGAGAATAATCCATTTCGTAATTGCTCCAAGTCGCAGTGTGCTTTGGTAAATCTTTTAACTCGAACTTGCCTTGAATCAGACTATCTAGAGAGCTTTGTTGATCTCTTTCAAACATTTCCAAAACGAAAGATTTATTCAAACTATCCGTTTTCGTCCACTCCAACAAAAGTTGTTTGGTCAACCAATGCGCCATCACACAATTGTGCTCTTCTCCAAAAAAGATGACATCAGATTGATTCATTTGTTTTGTCAATTTCTTCAAGCTTGATTTCTTTCCTTTGGCATTCAAAAGCAAATAAGCCTCAGAATTTTGAGAATATACTACTGTTGTATTCAGAAGATAGAATAGGCAAAATATAGAAAGTATTTGTTTTACGATTTTCATGATTGAATTTTATACAAAATTATAGTTTTATTCGTTTTGAGACCGTATATACTGCCCGTATATTTGCTATTTTTGAACTCTCAATGAATAATAACTGGTTGAACCGATTCAAAGCACCGCATGTCCGCAACTTTTGGTGGATGCTGCTATTGACGGTTTTCGTATTGACAATTCTTCGAGTAATATTTTTTTTTCTGCACAAAAATGCATTTCCTGCGGTCGGATTTAAAGATTGGGGAGTCGGATTCGTTTTTGATTGGATTACCGTCTGCATCTTTTTTTTACCTTTTGCCTTACTGCATTTTCTGCCTATTTTCCAACGAAATAACAGAATCTATCGAATCTGGAGCATAGCCTATTTCTTTGCCGTCAATATAGTTTTGTTGCTCTTAAACCTAATCGATTTAGAATATTTTAAATTCACGAGCAAACGTTCCACAGCCGATTTATTTGCCATAACCTCAGCTGGTAGTGATATCAAACAATTGCTCGGGACTTTCTTAATCGAATTTTGGTGGATGTGGGTCCTTTTAGTCTTATTCCTTTTTTCACTCAGATGGGCATATAAAAAAGTGATAAGAAGGGAAGAACCGATGAAAAAAGTCGATATTCTACCACATTTTGTTTTGATGCTTTTTAATGTTCTCGTAGTGATAAGTATTGGTCGTGGCAGTTGGGGATTGCGTCCGATTGGAACTATTGAAGCAGCACAATACACCCAGGCGAGTAATACGGCCTTGGTGCTAAACACTGGATTTACGATGGTTAAATCCTACGGGAAAGAAGGTGTTGAGCCGATAAAGTATTATTCTACCGCAAAAGCGACGGCCATTTTTAATCCGATTCGAAGTACAAAACCGGCCAATATCTTACCTGAAAAAACCAACGTTGTCATTATCATGTTGGAGAGTTTTGGTAACGAATGGATGGCTTTCAATAACAAAGAACTAAAAACATCGTTCACACCATTCCTCGATTCTCTAGCGGGAGAGAGTATAAATTTTCAAAATGGTTATGCCAACGGTAAAAAGTCAATTGAAGCCGTACCATCGATCATTTCTTCTTTACCGAGTTTAATGGATAATCCTTACATCAGTTCTCCTTATGGAAACAATGCAATGGAATCCTTGCCCGATATTTTGAAAAAAGTGGGATATAGTTCAGCATTTTATCATGGTGCAACAAATGGTTCTATGCGTTTTGATGGATACGCTGCACAAGCTGGTTTCGATAATTATTTCGGTAGAACGGAATACAACAACGATCAACATTTCGATAAAACTTGGGGTATTTTAGATGAATATTTCAATCCGTGGGCAGCGAAAAAAATGAGTGAAATGAAAGCTCCGTTTTTTGCAACGCTTTTCACTTTGTCGAGTCATCACCCTTATTTTATTCCAGAGAATAGGAGAAAACAGACTATATACGGACCAGAGCCCATTTGTGGATCAATAAACTATGGAGATTTTGCCCTGCGGAATTTCTTCGAAGAGGCAAAAAAGCAACCGTGGTATGATAAAACCTTGTTCGTTATTTGCGCAGATCACACGCCTTCTACTTCATCTCCTCTTTATAGTCAAAGAAGTAAAATTTACAGCATTCCTATTCTGTTTTTTCACCCAAGTGGGAAACTAGCGAAAGGAAACAAAAAGGAGATTTTTCAGCAACTTGACATCATGCCAACAATACTCGATTTATTGAATATTAAAACAAACTATTATGCCTTCGGTAATTCGTATTATCAGGAAGGTCCCAGAGAGGCAATTACGTATTTGGAAGGGATTTATTCCTATTTTCGCGCCCCGAGTATGATGGAATTCACCGCTGGTAAAACCCAAAACATGTACAATTTGGACGGTGGATCTTATTGGACGCAGGAAAACATGGCCAATGATCCGAAACAGATCAGCAAGATGGAAAAACGCTTAAAAGCCATCACGCAGCGATATAACAACGATTTGATAAAGAATCAAACGAAGGCAAAATGAAACAGAAAATTCGATTTATTGTCAATCCAAAATCTGGAATTCAGAGTAAGAAAAATATTCCTGGTCTGATTGCTTCCTATTTGGATACTGAATTGTTCGAGTACGATATAAAAGAAACTGAATACAGGTATCACGCGATAAAAATCACCAAAGATTCTATTGCAGAAGGATTTGAAATAATTTGTGCTGTTGGCGGCGACGGTTCGGTTCACGAAGTAGGAACTTCGTTGATCGGTACAACGATTAAAATGGCGATTATCCCAGCAGGTTCAGGTAACGGTTTGGCGCGACATCTTAAAATTCCGATGGATCCAAAGGAAGCTATCGAAATGATAAACAATTCGAAGTCAGAAATAATGGATACCATTAAGGTCAACGATTGTTCTTTTTTAAATGTTTGCGGATTTGGTTTTGACGCTCTTATTGCCAAACAATTCGACAGTGATAAACGTCGTGGGTTTTGGGGGTATGTTAAACTCATTCGAAAAGAATTTTTCGGTTATCATGCGTCTCATTTTGAGATAGAAATCGATGGAGAAAAAACAAAAAAGAAATTGATACTTTGCACCATCGCCAATGCCAATGAGTATGGAAATGGTTTCTGTATTTCACCAAAATCGGAGGTGAACGATGGAATTATTGAACTCAGTTTGGTCCATCCTTTTCGGTTCTGGCACTTCCCAGCAATGTTAAGGTGTTTCTTTAAAAAGCAACATGCGAAATCTCGCTTTATCGAAATTATTCCTTTTACAAAAGCTAAAATCACCTTAGAAAAAGCATTAGCGCAATACGATGGTGAACCTTTCGAAGTAGATAATGAGATAGATATTGAAGTTGTCCCTAAAAGTCTTCATATCTTAGTCGGAAAATAAACACCATGGCCAACTGTTGGAATCTCGAAAATACGATTGAAACTTTAATGAAATTAAAACCGAATACTAAGCCTCAATGGGGAAGTATGTCGGCGCAAAGAATGGTCGAACACCTTACAGACACCATCCGCATTGCAACGGGTAAAATTCCTCAACCCCTTTTGATTCCGGAAGATAAAATAGAAAAAATGCAAGGCTTCTTGGAGACAAACAAACCGATGGCTCGGAATATTGAAGTGCCGTTTGCACCTAAAAACGCAGCCCTTCGCAATGAAGACAATGAACTAGCGATAGATGAATTAGTGGAAGAATGGATTCTTTTTGAAGATCTTTACAATACGAATCCAGGGCTTCGTGCCAATCATTCTTTCTATGGTGAATTGAATTTCCAGCAATGGCGAAAACTGAATGACAAACATTTGAACCATCACTTTGAACAGTTTGGTTTGATTTAAAAAACTTTTCATAAAAAAAGCCCCAGCTTTTCAGTTGGGGCTTTTTCATTAGAAGCTATTTTTTTAATTCTTCATAATTCTTTCCAAGTTCATGCCTTTATCTGAAGTCAATAGGATAATATACATTCCTCTTTCAAAATTAGAGAAGTCGATTTTCTCACCATTCGAAACCTAAGTTTGAGAGTAAATCACTTTTCCTTGTGCATCCAAAACTTCGATGCTCAATTCATTCAAATCTGTGTATTGAATTTTAACAAAATCAGATGTTGGGTTTGGAGAAACAACAACACCGATTTCTGAATTCAAATCCTACAAACTCATGTCTGCAACGACAATACAAGTTAAAGTATCAGCAGGACAAGATCCTTTTGAAACAACTACTGCAATAACATCCAACCTGCTCATTTTCAGAAACAAACAGTTGTTAATTTTGCAAATGATATTGAATAAATTGAACCCATATTTTGCTCTCATTCCACTTTTACATATCTTTACTCTGTGCGTAAAGTATTTTCTCTTTTTTGTGTTTTTTTAACATTTCAAAGCTATGGGCAATTCAACTTCGAATTCAGCTCAGATATTACGGTAATTGAAAATGGAAATCCTCTAACAAAAGCATGGACAGGAGGATTCAATTTTGCTCAGTTTTCCGAGATTGATATCGATTTTGATGGCGACATGGATCTTGTCGTTTTCGATAGAACAACCGACAATATCAAATGCTTCGAGCATGTTGTGGATGGTGGTGGAACACATTCCTATAAATTTGTCTATAAAAGTCATTTGCTTTTCCCAACTGATATCCGCTATCGTCTGTACTTTGCCGATTATAATCAAGATGGGAAAAACGACATTTTCACCTACGGAATTGGTGGAGTTAAAGTGTATAAAAATACCGGGAATTCAACTTTAGGTTTGCAGTGGGAATTGGTGTCTGACTTGCTTTATTCGCAATACGCGATCGACATTAACAATTTATACGTTGCCTCAGCCGATATTCCGGCAATTAGCGATATTGATAATGATGGCGACTTAGACATTCTTACGTTTAGTTTAGGCGGTTCTCATGTCGAATATCATCAAAATCAGAGTCAAGAACTTTACGGACACTCCGATTCCTTAATTTTTGAAGTTCGAAACGAGTGTTGGGGAAAATTTGGGGAAGATCCTGTCAATAGTAATATCGTACTTAACGATCCAGTAGCACCTTGTACTTCAAGTGTTATCGTTAATCCTGAATTTGGAACCGATATCCTACCCAAAGCTCACGCGGGTTCGACAATGCTTGCTATAGATTTTGATAACAACGGAGTGAAAGATTTAATTCTGGGTGATATTTCTTCCAACGGAATGGTTAAGCTTGTGAATGGGGGTACGGCAGTAAATGCGAACTCAGCGATGACGTTTTTTGAAACTAATTTCCCCTCTAATACTACGCCAGTCGATTTACAATTATTTCCCGGTGCTTTTTACTTGGACGTTGACTTCGATGGTACGAAAGATATGATTGTTGGTGCAAACGCAAAAAGTGCTTCAGAAAACGAACGCAGTATTCGTTATTATAAAAATACCGGACAAGATAATTTACCCACTTTTATATATCAACAGAACGATTTCCTGCAAAGTGACATGATTGACCATGGAACAGGGAGTATTCCTTTATTTTTCGATCAAAATAATGATGGAAAGGAAGATTTACTTGTAGCCAATTTCTTTCGTTACAAACCAATTTTAGACAAAGAAAGTTCCATTGCTCTTTATCTAAACACAAGCACAACAGGAAGTCCCGAATTGACTTTTATCGACAATGATTATTTGAATATGACGAATCTAAGTTTAGGATTGCGGACAGTTCCCACTTTCGGAGATCTAGATGGCGATGGCGATAAAGATTTGGTGGTAGCTCGAGAAAATGGAAATTTGATGTATTTTAAAAATATTGGAACTACGGGTAACGCTATTTTTGACAATCCCATTCAACCAATGTTGGACAATACAGGATCAGTAATCAATCATGGTACGTTTATTTTTCCACAGCTTTTTGATTTGAACAAGGACAATAAATTGGATTTGATTGTTGGGAAACGAAATGGAACTTTGGTCTACTATGAAAATACAGGAACCATTGCAGCTCCGATATTCACTTTGAAAAACACGCAATTGGGTAACGTATACGTTGCAAACATTTCACCTGATGGATATGCCGCACCCCATTTCTTCAAACACGACGACACAACGTACCTTTTCTGTGGTGCTTTTGATGGTAAGCTGCATTATTACAACAATATTGATGACAACTTGGACCAAGATTCTAGTTTTTTCTATTATTCGCCCAATTTCTTAACGATAGATTCAAAAGGGTACAGTTCATTTTGGGTAAATGATTTCGACGAGGATGGATTATTAAATCTATTCGTGGGTCATGACCTTGGTGGGGTGATGCATTTAGAAGTTGATTTGAACAGCACCTCATCCATTAATGAAATTAAAAAAGATAAATTTTTAGTTTACCCCAATCCTGCAAGTGGAACAGTAATGTTGAGGAATCACACCAATGAAGTTGAAGCCATAAAAGCTTTCGACCTTCTCGGTAAAGAAATAGAAGTCAATTGGAGAAAAGTGAATGGCGAAATTCAAATTGATTTTAGTGAACAAGCTGAGGGAGTGACAATCCTAAGAATTGAAATGAATACCCCAGAAATATATACGGAACGAATAATTGTGACTAAAGGGCAAGAATAAATTGGCTTTTGAACTCTGGGAACAATTCTTTTGGTCGTTCGTCAAAAATGCCAAAAACAGAACTTCCACTTCCCGACATAGATGCATATTGCGCTCCATTTTTATACAATTCGAGTTTTACCTTATCAATTTCAGGGTGATTCGGGAAAATAGATTTTTCAAAATCGTTCAATAGATTCTCTTTCCAAAACATAAAATCCTTTTGTTTCAGACTGATCCATTCAAACGAAGAAGGCAAAGGATCCACCTTAGCATATGCTTCCGCAGTGCTTATGTGAATGTTAGGGTGTATCAAATAAAGGAACTTACCTTTTAGACTGAGGTCAAATTCTAAAAGTTCATCACCTTTTCCCGAGGCCAACTGAGGTTTGTTTTCTACAAAAAATGGACAATCGCTGCCTAATTGATCTGCATATTCTTTTAAAGTTTCTTTCAATAAATTCAACTTGAAATAATCGTTCAATCCAATTAGCGTGAACGTCGCATCAGCTGAGCCACCGCCAATTCCTGCACCCATAGGAATATTCTTCTGAAGAACAATTCGAACTGGAGCAATATTATGTTTTTCCTTGAGGATGGAGTAAGCTTTGTAAATTAAGTTGTCATGCATACGCCCTTCAATCTTAGCTCCCAGAACTTTCAATACAAAATGGTCCGAAGGTAAAATTTCAATAACATCGCACAAAGGAATCGGAAATTTCAAAGAAGAAATTTCATGGTACCCGTCATTTCTCTTTTTATGAATAAAAAGTCCGAGGTTGATTTTCGCGTTGGCAAAGATGATCATGGTTCAAAGTTAAAGTTTTTAAAAAACCAATTGCAGAAATATTCAACATTAAGAAATGAA
>DDBE01000066.1:0-5075 GCA_002332715.1 Flavobacteriales bacterium UBA2040 | reverse complement strand
CTCTGCTTTAAAAATCATATCAATTTCTAATATTACACGAAAAACTTCTCCACGATAGCGAACTATTTTTTGTAACTTTCGCCCCTCAAATAATATTTCTATGGCAACGTATTTAGATTTTGAAGAACCTCTTTTAGCGTTAGAAGAACAAATTGAACAAACAAAAGAAATTGGGGCATCTACAGAAGTAGACATGACCGACAAAATCAATGAGCTTGAGAAGAAACTCAAAGCTCAAACCAAAGAAATTTTCACTAAACTTTCTCCTTGGCAACGTGTACAATTGTCTCGTCATCCAGACAGACCATATACACTGGAGTACATTGAGGCGATGACAAAGGGTGAATTTCAGGAACTACACGGCGATCGTAACGTCAAAGATGACAAGGCGATTGTAGGTGGATTTGGAATGTTAGACGGACGTTCAGTGATGTTCATTGGACAACAAAAAGGAGTCAACACAAAAATGCGCCAATATCGAAATTTCGGAATGCCCAATCCAGAAGGATATAGAAAAGCATTGCGTTTGATGAAAATGGCGGAAAAATTCAACAAACCCATCATTACTTTGATAGATACTCCCGGAGCTTTTCCTGGATTGGAGGCGGAAGAGCGCGGTCAAGGTGAGGCAATCGCTAGAAATATTTATGAAATGATGCGTTTAAAAGTACCTGTGATTTGCATAATTATTGGTGAAGGTGCATCAGGTGGAGCTTTGGGAATAGGCGTTGGTGACAAAGTAGTAATGATGGAAAACTCTTGGTATTCTGTTATTTCTCCTGAAAACTGTTCGACTATTCTATGGCGTTCATGGGATTACAAAGAAGTTGCTGCTGAATCATTGAAGCTGACGTCGACGGATATGAAGAAAAACAAGTTAATCGACGATATCATCAAAGAGCCTTTAAATGGTGCACACCGCGATAGAGAAACAGCTTTTGCCAATGTTCAAAAAGCAATTCTTGGTTATTTGAGGGAGTTAGATCCAATCGAGCCATTAAAAAGAATTAACGACCGAATAGAGAAATTCAGTAAAATGGGAGTTTATAAGTAAGCTCGAAGCCACATTAAAACATACAGTACTAAAGGTCTGAAAGTAATTTCAGACCTTTTTTGTAAGTTTATACCTCGTTCAACATCTAAAATTTAATTCCGAACGTAAATAATTTGAATGGAAAAAAGTGTCGTAATTATTGGTAATGGAATTTCCGGCGTTACCGCGGCTCGCGAAATACGCAAAAAGAGCAATTGTCGTATTACCATAATTAGCGAAGAAAGTAAATACTTTTTTTCGAGAACGGCACTGATGTATGTGTATATGGGACATATGCGTTTTCAGGACATTCAACCTTACGAAGATCATTTTTGGGAGAAAAACAATATTGAAATCCTTCAAGATTCTGTTCTAGAAGTGGAATCAGACGAGAATAGATTACAATTGAAAAGCGGAACGATAACCTATAGTCATTTGATTATAGCGTCAGGATCCAAATCAAATGTATTTGATTGGCCTGGAACTCATTACGAAGGCGTTCAGGGTTTGTATTTTAAACAAGATTTAGAAGCACTCGAAAAAAGAACACCTACTATTAAGAAAGCCGCAATTATCGGTGGAGGACTGATAGGAATAGAATTGGCTGAAATGCTCTTAACACGGGGTGTAGAAGTGCATTTTCTTGTTCGAGAAGACCGATTTTGGAATGGCGTTCTTCCCGATGCAGATGCCGATTTTGTTTCTGCCCATTTAAAAAAACATCGCGGATTGAAGATGATGTATGGTTCTGAACTCGACGAAATTATCGGAAATGAGAAGGAGGGTGTCACAAGCATAAAAATGAAAAATGGTGAAACATTGGATGTGCAATTAGTTGGCTTAACTGTTGGCGTTTCACCTAACATTGTGTTCCTAAAAGATTCGAAAATAGAAACGGAAAGAGGGATTAAGGTCAATGAATTTCTCCAAACGAACATTAAAAACATTTATGCAATAGGCGATTGTGCCCAATTTATCATCCCGAATGGAAAACGCAGACCAATAGAACAAGTATGGTATACGGGACGAATGATGGGTGAAACGATAGCCAATTCAATTTGTGGAAAACCAACTCCTTATTTGCCTGGACATTGGTTCAATTCAGCAAAATTTTTCGATTTAGAATATCAAACCTATGGCTGGGTCTTCTCCAATCGAGCAGAGAACGAAGCCGAATTGATTTGGTATGATCCGAAAAAAGAACGGATGCTGCATTTTGTTTTTGAAAAAGAAACCCATGAATTTATTGGGGTCAATTCCTATGGAGTTCGATTGCGACACGAAGTTTTTGACACTTGGCTCACCGAGAAAAGAGACATGAAGTACATTCTTCAGAATCTTACTGGAGCCAATTTTGACCCTGAATTTTTCAGACCATTCGAGCAAGACATAATCAATACCTACAATAATCAGTTTAACCAAAACATCACATTAAATAAAAAAATGTGGTGGCAAAAACTTTTGAGCCATGCCGAATAAAGAGGAGTTCGCAAATCTTTCCGTTGCAGGTGACAAAAGTCAAATGCTCTCTCTTTTTCAAAAAATTGGGTCCGCCCTTTTTGCACTTGGATTGGCTGGATTATATTTCACCTACACAGAGAAAAAACCAAACATAAAGTTGTGGCTTGCTGCTGGTTCATTCGGATTACAATTAATTGGCGCTTTTCTATTTACGTATCAAGGAGGGAAATTTACCTTTTCATCCAATGGGAGAAAGTATTTTTCATCACTTAAAATTCTATCGTATTTTATAGCAGCTATTGGTTTATCAGTAATGGCTAGTGCATGGTTAGGCTGGCTTCCAGAAGGTAAAAACAACATGTATCTTATCTCGATGATGTTGCCCTTTACGCTCTCCATCGCCCTGTTTTCATATTCTCAATATGTCGATCATCCAGCCGGAATTAAGAATAACTACACCTGGAATTCTACTTTATCAGGCAGAGGAGTTTTGGGTTGGGTAGCAGGTATCATTCTCACTATTTTTTATATTCAATTGTATTGGGGCAAAGATCCATTTCCTCAATTTATCGAATTATTTGACTCACTTTCTTATGCATTTAAAGGCAAAGCTGCCGACAAATGGTTTCTGTATGGAACATTTTACACTTTTGTAATTTTATTTTTGGGCATCAAGTTCATGATAAAATACAGACACAACCGATACCAATTTATTCGAACCGTTGTTGTCATTTTATCACAAGTTGTTCTTGCTTATATTATCCCGAATTTGATGGAAGCTTTAAACTACAATTCGGCAACAATAGTAGAAAACGGCAAGGAAGTCTATCAAGGTTATTATTCCGCCAATCCAATCAATTCCTGGCCATTAAACTATGAATTTCCACAGAGCTATACTTTGAAGGCATATGCAAATGAAAGTTATCAGCCTTTCGGAATGTTGTATTTAGTCTGGGGAATCCTTCTATTTTTAGTGGTAACACCCGTTGTTACTTATTTTGTCGGTAAACGTTGGTATTGCAGTTGGTTTTGTGGATGTGGTGGATTAGCAGAAACGGCTGGAGATTCTTTCCGTCATTTATCCAATAAGAATGTAAAAGCATGGAAAATAGAAAGATGGGTTATTCATTCTGTGATGGTTTTTGTCTTACTAATGACCATTGGCGTCTTAGTTCCATTTTTTTCGGGCAAAGAATATGCAATCGGTTTCTTTTCCGTTACGCCTCTTGCCTTTTTCATTTTTAGTTCGATCGGATTATTAGGATTGATGATAGCAATTTATATGTGGTCCCGAAAAAGTGAGCACAAAAATAAATTTCTGATAGCTGGTTTAATTATTCTCTTAATGATTTTCTTGTTTTTTATCTATTCTTATTTCGCGGGAACAAAGAATGTTTTTATCATAGAAAGTCAATCCTTGAAAAAAACATACGCCTTCTTTGTTGGTAGCACATTTTCAGGGGTAATTGGAGTAGGCTTTTATCCTATTCTTGGAAATAGAGTTTGGTGCCGTTTCGGTTGTCCAATGGCAGGATATATGGGCATCATACAACGGTTCAAATCTCGATTTAGAATTACAACCAATGGAGGACAATGCATTTCGTGTGGAAATTGTTCGACGTATTGTGAGCAAGGAATCGACGTACGTGCCTACGCTCAAAAAGGACAAAACATAGTTCGCGCAAGTTGTGTAGGATGTGGTGTTTGTTCCGCCGTTTGTCCACGTGGAGTTTTGAAATTAGAAAACGGACCCGAAGAAGGACGAATTACCGACAATCCTATCTTAATTGGTAAAGATGGAATACGATTGGCTGAATTTGACAAAATGTAATTGTAAGGGAAAGAAACGTTAATAGTCAAAGCCAACTCATTTAAGAAAAATGCAAAAACCAATTATTACCGTTATTATTCCCGCTTTCAACGAAGAAAAGTCGATAGGAAAAGTGATAGATGCAATTCCTAAACATATCGTTGACCATACTATTGTTGTGAGCAATACTTCAACGGACAATACAGTAGAAGTGGCCAAACAAGCTGGAGCAATTGTTCTTGAAGAAAAAAGAAAAGGATACGGTTGGGCGTGTTTGCTAGGAATTCAAAAAGCAAATGAATTGAATACAGAAATAGTCGTATTCTTGGATGGAGATTATTCTGATTACCCAGAAGAGATACCTGATGTTATTGCACCCATTTTAGAAAAGAATGTGGATTTGGTTATCGGTTCAAGAGTATTGGGAAAAAGGGAAAAAGGATCTTTAACACCGCAACAAATATTTGGTAATTGGTTAGCTACGAAATTAATTCTACTTTTTTACCGTGCGAAATTTACAGACCTTGGACCTTTCAGAGCAATGAAAATGAACTCCTTGAATCAACTTGGAATGGCCGACAAAACCTATGGCTGGACCATAGAAATGCAGATTAAAGCCGTAAAGAAAAAGATGAAATTCGCAGAAGTACCGGTCAATTACAAAAAGCGAATTGGCGTTTCAAAGGTATCGGGCACAGTTAAGGGGACAATCATGGCAGGAATAAAGATTATCTCAGCCGTTTTTAAATACCTATTTTAGTTACATTTGCC
>DDBE01000078.1:2045-17413 GCA_002332715.1 Flavobacteriales bacterium UBA2040 | reverse complement strand
AATAATAAGCATCGATGCGAGCGTGGTTGTGTTTTACTAGAATTTTGTCTTGCTTTTTTACTTACCCTATTCATGACAAACCTTGGTTTTGGTCAAATCAACCATCCAATTGCAAAAAAGCAAGACAAAATTCTAGTAAAACACAACCACGCTCGCATCGATGCTTATTATTGGATGAATCAACTTGATAGTCCTGATGTATTAGAATATATCGCCAAATTACGTATTTATAAAACGAACGACAATCCATTAATTTTCGAATGCAATATGGACGCAGGTCACGGGGGCGGATCCGGTCGCACGGCAGAACGAAAAGAGATTGCGCGAGTTTTTACGTTTATTTTAGATTTAGAAGAAATTGCACAATAAACTATTTTTCATTTTGCTTTTCTTGACAACTTTGGCTTACAGTCAAGATGATTCGACGAAACATTACACTCGTTTTAGGGATGATATTGTCTTATACTCAGATATTGGTTACAACTCTGCCCCTTTTCGGCTCGTTTATTCCTTCGACGATGATGTCAATAAATTAAAATACAGACACAATTTTAGCCCTGTACTTGGGTTTGGTGTTTCCTATAAATGGTTTGCCTTGCGGATTGGTTTTGCTTTGAAAGGTACCACTCGCTCTGAAAGCCGTTTTGGGCAATCGACCTATCTAGATATAGGAACTCAATTTCAAATTAAAAAATGGTTTTTCGAATTGGATGCACGAAGTTTTAAGGGATATGCAATCAAAAATGCAACAAAATGGAATGATACATTAACTGCTTTTCTTCCCAACGATATTCGGAAAAACACGCAAACCTTTAATATTTCAATTAATTCCTGGTATTTCTTTAATGAAAATGTAAATATGCAAGCTATTCAGGGAAAAACGGGGCATTATGAAAAGGAAGTCAGATCTTTTTATTTAAAACCAACATTTTCTGTTCAAGGAGTTGGAAATGAGGAAAGTTCTGTTGTTCCGACCGAATTGATTGATTCCCTTTTTGATAAAACGCGCTCGAAACTGTATTCTTCGATAGATATTGGTCTAGTTCCGGGATACACTTATGTAAATCGAATTAATAACTGGCAATTTTGTGCGTTTTTTGGATTGGGTGCAGTTGCTCAGGCAAAGTTTTATTCAACAGTAGGGGGCGAACGAGGATTTCTTGGTTTGTCTCCACGCTATGACGTTCGTTTGTATGGCGGCTTTTCTGTGCCACGATATTTTGCTTTTTTATCCTTGAATTTAGATAATAAATCGATACGGTTCACTGATTTTAAATACAGGCAGAATTATTTCAACTTTCGGATAACAGGAGGAATTCGGTTGGATAGGGAAAAAAAATAAGAAATAAGAATTGAGACATTTATAGTCCTAAATATTCTTTTACCTTCAATTTTTCTTTTGATCTCAATTCTTTTAAATTGGTAATCGCCGGGTGATAAATTTCCAATTCTGGATTGTTTCTCAATTCCGAAAAAGCGACAAATTCTTTTTGACCTTCATTATCCGATAAAATCTTTAAGCGGTTGAAAAAATCTACACCTAATTCTGCCCCCATTACTTTCATGAACCGAACCGATGCATCAATAGAGCAGCCAGAAGCTTCCACACTTCCATCGGCACAAATGGCAAAACGGTAAGAATCTAAAACTTGGGAACTTGCTTTTAATTTTTTACCATGTGCTGACCATTGATCCACAAAATTAGACAACTGCTTTTCGAGATATTTAACTTCAGCATCCTTTAGTTCACGGTTCGCTTGGTACAACCAAACTTTTGCTTCATCTGAAAATCCTTCAAAAATCATCCTTCGATATCTATTGCGTTGGCGATTAATTCTGCTACATCAATCACTTTAATGTAGTCTTCTTTCTCAAAACTTTTTATTCCATCAGTCATCATAGTATTGCAAAATGGACAACCCGTTGCGATAATATCTGCCTTGCTTTCCAATGCATCTTCTGTGCGTTCAACGTTGATTTCTTTGTTCCCTTTTTCAGCTTCTTTGAACATCTGCGCACCTCCTGCACCACAACAAAGCCCGTTTGTTTTGCAACGCTTCATTTCAACTAGTTCAGCGTCTAATTTTTCAATCAAACTACGTGGAGCTTCATATATATCATTCGCTCTGCCTAAGTAACAAGGATCATGGAATGTAATCTTCTTTCCTTTGTATGTCTCACCATTTTGAAGCGCCAATTTCCCCGTATTGATAAGGTCTTGAATCAGCTGAGTATGATGTAAAACCTCATAATTTCCACCCAATTCTGGATATTCGTTTTTCAAAGTATTAAAGCAATGCGGACATCCAGTTACTATTCTTTTCACCTCATAACCATCCAAAACTTGAATGTTCATCATGGCTTGCATTTGAAAGGTAAACTCATTTCCAGCACGTTTAGCTGGATCTCCAGAACAGCTTTCTTCCGTTCCCAAAACAGCAAAAGATACCTCGCAATGATTCAGAATTTTAACTATAGCCTTTGTGATCTTTTTCGCGCGGTCGTCAAAACTTCCCGCACAACCTACCCAAAAAAGAATATCTGGAACCTTTCCTTCAGCTAACATTTCTGCCATTGTTGGCACTTTCAAGTTGCTCATTGCTTATTTTTTAAATACTTCAATTGTTGTTGTTTCTTCAACCAAATCGGTAAATTTTCCATCATATCGTGTTGCACGAACAATGTGATTGTCCACCCAATGATAGTTTCCACCTCTCGGTTTTCCCATCATCATACCATGATAGTTAAATCCATTATCTTTCAACCATTTTTCTGTCACCGTTCGATGTTCCTCGATTCTTGAAGTGAAAAATGTAATAATATGTCCTTGCTCAAACCAACGATTCAACGTTTCACGCGCATCTAGATAAACATTCGCTATCGCCATTCTTTCCGGTTCCTCATTCGGAATGTCATCGCAAATTGTACCGTCGATATCAATCAGATAGTTTTTCACCCCATCGGCTAAAATGGGTGATATCTTTTGTCCGTCAACTATTTTTTCTACTAAACTATGCTTCATCTTTCCAGTTTAAACGGTCGGTTTGTGAAAATTGCCAAGGCGCTCCATTGTTTTCAATATTTGTCAACATTCCTGCTAATTCTGTTGGAACTTTCGACTCTTCCATCACCAAAAAGCGGCGCAAATCAATAATAATCGAAAGTGGATCTATGTTGACAGGACACTCTTGCAAACACGCATTACAACTTGTACATGCCCAAATTTCTTCTTCTGTAATATAATCGCCCAATAGACTTTTACCATCACTGAAATCTTTTCCGTTTTTACGAATTCCATCACCTACTTCGGTCAATCGATCACGCGTATCCATCATGATTTTCCGTGGAGAAAGCAATTTGCCCGTTTGATTGGCAGGACAGGATGAAGTGCAGCGTCCGCATTCGGTGCACGTGTAGGCGTCTAATAAGTTTTTCCAGGTCAAATCTTGCACATCCTTCGCGCCAAATCGTTGTGGTTCTGCTCCTTCTGGTGCTGCAGCATAAGGATCGGCATTTGGATCCATCATCAATTTCACTTCGTTGGTCACAGATTCCATATTTGTCATTCGACCTTTTGCTTCCAAATTGGAATAGTAGGTGTTTGGGAAGGCCAAAATGATGTGAAAATGCTTAGAATACGGTAAATAATTCAAGAACGAAAAGACCATTATCACATGACCCCACCATCCTACTCGCTCCAGAAAGTTCAAGGTGTCCGTTTCCATACCGCCAAAAAGAAGTGGTCCGAGCCAACTACTAATTGAAAAAGACATCGAACCATCACCAAGATATGCAGCATGAGACATTCCTTTTTGATACAAAACTTCATCCGCTCCATTCATTGTAAAAATGCAAGAAACTAGGATGATTTCCATAATGAGAATAAGATTGGCATCGCGTTTCGGCCAGCCTTTCATTTCATCCATCGTCAATCTTTTCACTTTCACAACATTCCGACGAATCAAGAAAATGACGGTGGCAACAAGTGCTAAAACAGATAAAATCTCAATGAAACTGATCATGAAGGTGTAAAATCCGCCTAAAGCTTCACGGAAAATACGATGTTCGTGGGTTATTCCATCGACAATAATTTCGATCAATTCAATTTGGGTAATCACAAAAGCTGCATAAATGCACAAGTGTAAAAGTGCAGGAATGGGTCGAGTGAACATTTTCTTTTGTCCCAAAGCCACTAAAGTCATTGTTTTCCAGCGTTCTGCCTTTCGATCGGTGCGATCTAAATCACGACCTAAAAATATATTACTTCTGATTTTGGATACATTCCAAAAGAAAACGCTGAAACCAGCAATACTGAGTAACGCGAAAACAATAATTGAAACCATAAAATGAAATTAACTAGTTTGCGGTAGAATCCAATAAATTTCTTAATCTTTTCTCTTCATCATACGTCAAGGGAACACCTTTTGTCTTTCTTCCAATGGCTGAGAAGTGGATATATCGCTCAGGATGAACGGAAATATCATTGACTAAATTTTGTAGGGATTTGTTCGTTTGTACTAACTCATTATAAAGTTTTTCATCCGAAATCAATTTACCGAGCGTTCCTTCTCCTGAATTGGCGCTGGCCAAAAGCTTATTAAAGCTGGTCAAAGTTAATTTCGCTTCGTTAATAACACTTTTGAAATCAGCCGAAACTAAATCATCGGTAATCTTCTTTGTATTGCCGATAATTTCTGCAACTTTTTCGTTACTAGCTTTTAAATTCTCCGTAATTCCTTCTACATTGGAAAATATACTGCCTAGTTTTACTTTTTCTGATTTGACAAGATTCTCCGTTTCCAAAGCGACATTTCCAAAACGTTTAATGGCCACTTTCAATTCTAGAATCGTTCCTTCAATAGATTCGGCTGAATTAGTGTCGACCAAGGTAGTCGCACTTTGCACTACTTTTTCGATGCTAGTCATTAAAGTCTGAAGCTTTGCGGCAACTGGTTCGGCCATTTGTTTTACTTGTGACATCATATCAACGACCAATTCACCAGGTATTTTGGCTCCAGGCTTGTAATAACCATTGGTAAGACTGTCAGGCATTTTCAATACAAGACCTTTTCCAAACAAATCTAAATTATCAATTTGAACTATTGTGCCTTTCGGTATTTTAATATTATCGTGTTGAATATTAAAGGAAACTTTTACAACTTTATTTGGATCTGTGCTTGCAACATTTTCAATGCTCAACACTTTCCCTACTGCGACTCCATTTAATGTAACATTGCTTGCACCTGCTAATTGTCCGGAATTTGGATAGTATGAATAATAAATTTCATCACCTCCAAAGAAACTATTTCCTTTCAAAAAGTTTACTCCTGTTACCAATAATCCGATTGCTGCAATAGCTATAACGCCCGTTTTTATCTCCTTGGAAATCTTCACACTTCTATTTTTCTGCTAATTTAATAGCTTTTTCGATACTAATTCGCTCTCCATCAATAAACGCAACAACAAACGCATGTTGAAATCCTTTTGTTCGCATTTCCGTTTGTAACTTCTTGGCTCCACTAATATCATTTTGAAAATCTCCAGTTGTGTACTTATACAAGTTATTTTGTTGGTACTCCTCTACTTTAACCCCAATGAACTTTTTATCTGTTAATGAAATTTTCGAATCCGAAGTTTCAATTTGAACTTTGAATGAAACATTACCCGCGTTATAATCTTCAATCTTTAGGTCTTTCTTTATCTCTTTTGGAACTACAGGCTTATTCTCTGTTTTGGAAGTGATTCCTTCTAACTCGTTCTTGTAACTCTCAAAAGCAGAAAACATAGAGCTTGCCATCTTTGTCTGTGAGTCATCATTACTCAGAAATTTTTCCTCTGTTGGATTCGTTAAGAATCCTGTTTCTATTAAAACACTTGGCATTGTTGTTTTGTACAAGACCAAAAAACCAGCCTGCTTCACTCCTCTATCATAACGACCAATTTTCTTAAACTCGGCCTGCAACATAGATGCAAATAATATCGATTGATCTAGATAATAGGCCAATTGTAATTGTCGTGCAATGATTGCATCAGGCGATAAATCGAAATCTTTGTACTTTTCTCCTTTGTCGTCTTCCAAGTAAATAGCTGAATTTTCTCTTTCCGCTATTTTTTGTTGTGATTCAGATTTATGCAACCCAAGAACATAGGTCTCTGTTCCAACAGCAGCAGCTCCTGCAGCGTTGGCGTGGATACAAATAAATAAATCAGCTTTCGATTGATTAGCAATTTTAGCTCTATCATCCAATTCTACAAAAACATCTTTTTCTCTGGTGTAAATCACTTTTACATTTGGATAATTCTTCTTGATCATGTTGCCCAGTTTCAAGGCCATAGTCAAACAAACATGCTTCTCTTGAGATGTTGCACCGAGACATCCTGGGTCTTTTCCGCCATGCCCAGCATCAATAACAACCGTTTTAATTGCCGCCAAATCTACCGATGGCGCTTGGGCATGAATATTGATACTAGCGAAACATCCAATAATAAAGAGTATTCTAACGTTTCGCATAAAAACAAATATTTTTTCAGTCATGAACTATCTTATTTTTAGCTTTGCAAGTATGTAAAAAGCACATACAACAAAATTACATTGGATTGATAACCAAAAAACATTCCAGAATTCGAGTTTTCTTCGCAACGTTGTTAATAATGTGTGTTTATTCCTTTGGTTACGCCCAATTATTGACCGACAAAGATACTTTATACATTATTGATGATTCCTTCGACGAGGAGGTTTTTTATGATGCGCTAGACTCCACAAATGTCGATTTAAGAAACAATCGCGTGACTTTAGTGAAAGAAGCGATTGTCAGATATGGGGATATCACAATGACTGCCGATTACATTATTATTGATTTGGATAAAAATGAGGTGACAGCCACCTATTTAAGTGACAGTTTAGGGAATATAACCGGAAGACCTGCATTTGACGACGGCATAGAAAAAATGACAGCTTCCACTATTCGATACAATTTCAATACGGAAAAAGGATATATCGAGGATGTGATGACCAAGCAAGATGAAAATTTCTTGTATATGGGAGTTGCTAAACGTCATCCAAATGAAGAGGTACATTTTAAAGAAGGGAAATTCACGACTTGCGACTTAGAAGAGCCCCATTTTCATTTTCAATTGTCGAAAGCTATATTAATTCCTGAAAAAAGAATCGTTTCCGGGCCAATGAATCTATGGGTTAAGGGGATTCCAACACCTTTGGGACTTCCTTTTGCCATTATTCCACAATCAAAAGATCAAGATCGAATTTCTGGCTTTATTTTCCCTCAGATAATTCCTGCTTCGCAATACGGATTTGGTTTCGAAAAACTAGGGTACTATATTCCAATCAACGACAATCTGCAAACAACAGTTTATGGCACCATCTATTCTAGAGGAACCTTTGGCCTTGGTTCCGTTACTGACTACTCTGTAAAATACAAATATAGTGGAGCAGTCGATTTAGGCTATGATTTGTTCAGAAATGGTTTTCCCTCCAATGATTCGAGAAAAAATTTCCGTGTGAACTGGCAACACAACCAAGATAAAAAAGGAAATCCGAATTGGTATTTTCGCTCGAATGTGAATTTTACTTCCATCAATGACCCACAAACCAATGTTGACCCTACAAATGGTCAATATTTGAATAATGCATTTTTGTCTGACATTTCACTAGATCGTTCCTTTGGAAACTTGCCAATCCGCGCAGGAATTAAACTTTCGGCAAGACAAAGTTCAAGCAATAAAACTACTGATTTAACTAGTCCTGTGGTGAATTTCAACATGACCCAAATCTTTCCATTACAAAAATTAGTTGCTTCCTCTAGAGGTTGGCGTCAAGCGATTAGTCGATTTGGCGTAACCTACGACATGGAAGGCAAAAACCAATCTAACTTCGCCGATAGTTTGATGCAGCAAGTTGATTTTCAAGCTATTCAAGACAAATTCAAGAATGGAATATTTCAAAAAGCAACAGCCAAAACGACTATTGGGCTCTTCAAAAATGCATTGAAAATTAATCCTTCGTTCATCTATTCGAATTCGTACAACTTTCAAACTTCGGAGCGATTTGATGATTCTCTCAAAAACGAAACGACAGGGTTGTACGATAACTTTTTCGTGAATTCTCGTGTATTGAATGTCAGCGATATGGCACAGACAATGGATTTCACTGCAAACGCTACAACAGTGTTTTATTCATATTACAAAACTTTGGGGAAAAACAAGCCGATCATTCGACATGTCTTTACCCCAACCATTGGATACACTTATCGTCCAAATATGAACAAAAACAGCACATTTATTTCAGGCTATTCAGGCGATACAATTGCTTATTCTCGATTTGAAAACAGTATTTATTCCGCGAGTTCTACGCGTGACCAAAGCTTATTGACCTTCAACATGAACAATACCTTGGAGTTGAAACGTAAATCAGCTAAAGATACCATTACCGGATTCCAAAAAATCAAATTAATCGACAACTTCTCTGTAAGCGGAAATTATGATTTCGAAAAAGACTCGATGAAGTTGTCTAATTTTTCCACGAATCTCAGAATCAGTCCTTTGAAGGCCCTAAGTCTGCAAGTTAACGGAACGTTCAGTCCATATGATTGGAACGATAGCACGGGTACGTCATTTGATTCATACGCCTTGAAATCAAGAGGTAATTTAGGTCGTTTTACGAACTTAAGTTTTGCCACTAGTTATACTTTAACCTCAAGGAAAAGCCTCAAAAAACTGGACGAAGTTCGCTCAAAAATGGAAGAAAACTGGACCGCTGATTATCAATATTTCATTGAACACCCTGAGCAAATTATCAGTTTCGAAATACCGTGGAAGGTTACCATGTCTTACAATTCAAGTTGGACGGCCAATCAATTTCTAACTGCCGCCAATAATGAAAGATCTGCCGTAGTACAAACGATTCAGATGGATGGAGACGCATCCTTCACGAAACGCTGGAAAATTACAGGTAACGCGAATTTTGACTTAGAAACGTCCAAAATCACTTATTCTCAATTTTCCGTTGTGAGAGATTTGCACTGTTGGCAACTTTCTTTTCAATGGACTCCTATTGCTCAAGTGAAATATTTCTCTTTTCAAATGAACGCGAAATCAAGCTTGTTTCAAGATGCCAAATTGCGATTCAACAAACCACCTTTCTTTTTATAGAAATTTTTTTATTGTAGATTTAGAAAACTTTTATTGCCTACTTAAGGTATAAATTACTAAAAGTAATTACCTTAGTCGTACATATGACAAACAAATCTCAAAATCTAATAAAGATACTTCCATTTAATTTCATTGTATTCGGCGGCGATGGTGATTTAGCATATCGAAAAATATACCCAGCTCTTTTTCATCGTTTCGCTGATAAACAATTGAAGATGGAGTTCAATATATGCTGCATTACTCGCACGTCGAATAATGAATCAAATATAATGGCAAGCATTAAAACCTTTATCGAAGCTTCAATTGATTATGAAATTGAAAAGAACGTATTAGAGGAATTTTTTAAAAAAATAAAAGTTATTGTTATTACCAAGCCAACAATCGAAGAATATCGGACTTTACAAGAATTTATAGATAATACGTCTGAAAGGCAAAATGTATATTATTTATCGACTCCTTCGTCGGCATTTGGTGTAATTTCATCCATGCTCAAAAAAGCGAAAATTCTGAATAAAAACAGTAAAGTTGTTCTTGAAAAACCTTTGGGGTTTAGTTTAAAATCATCTAAAGAAATTCAAACACAAATTACCAAATCTTTTAGTGAATCACAGATTTATAGAATAGACCACTATTTAGGCAAAGAAACCGTGCAAAACTTAATGGTGCTGCGTTTTGCAAATCATCTTTTCGAGCATTCATGGAGTTCGGAAGATATAGATTCAGTTCAAATTACCGTTGCAGAAAGTTTGGGCGTAGAAAAAAGAGGCAATTATTATGACAAAAGTGGAGCTCTGCTCGATATGGTACAAAATCATTTATTGCAGTTGTTGTGCTTAATTGCAATGGAACCGCCAACAAAACTAGAAGCTGAATCAGTACGAAATGAAAAATTAAAAGTCCTCAATTCACTTCGTATGTTCAACGATAAATCAGTTCTTACACAAACAGCTCGAGGACAATATTCACGCGGGAAAATCAATGACGCCTCTGTTCCTTCCTATTTAGAAGACATAGACAATTATGAATCGAATACCGAGACTTTCGTCGCAATAAAGGCATTTATTGACAATTGGAGATGGAAAGGCACGCCTTTTTACATGCGCACCGGAAAACGAATGGCGAAGCGCTACTCTGAAATTATAATTAATTTCAAATCAGTTCGACATAATGTATTTGATGCGAACGAAGAAATTCCAGGAAATAAATTAATTATGCGACTTCAACCTGAGGAAAGAATAGAATTGGTGCAAATGACAAAATTGCCTGGCCCAGGTGGTTATCGATATCGTCCCATTAGTCTTAAGTTAGATTATGTAGATTCTTTTGAGGAAAGATTTCCAGAGGCATATGAAAGACTTATCATTGATGTATTACGCGGTCAACAGACTCTTTTTATGCACCAAAAAGAATTAGAAGCAGCTTGGAAATGGATAGAATCAATTACCAATAGTTGGAAAAAAACGGGAATGAAAAATATTCTTTATCATGCAGGATCTTGGGGTCCTGGTGATCAAATTATGAACGAAAAACACAAATGGTCAAAATCGAACAAAAATGATATTGAAACAATTTGATTCACAAAAAAAATTAGAGAAAAAACTCGCGAAGTACATAATAAATATTCTTCTTAATTCGATAGAAACTCGAGGAACGTCTAATATTCTTTTATCTGGAGGTAGCACTCCACTGAATCTCTACAAAACTTTAGGTTCTTATGAAATTAATTGGTCGAAAGTTAACATAGGACTGGTCGATGAAAGGTTTGTTCCTGTCAATAGCGAATTCAATAATCATTCAAAAATTAAGGACTCTCTTAATGAGAACAGTATTATGGAAATTGACGTTTTGCCAATGGTGTTAAATGATTCTAATTTTGAAGAAAATCTAAAGCATCTAACTTTGACTTATAATTCTTTTTTCTCCCACATTGATTTTTGTTTGCTCGGAATGGGTGAAGATGGACATACAGCTTCTATTTTTCCAAATGATTTAGAGTCAATTAAACTAATTGCTGACACTAATAAAAACATTGGCTCGGCATATGCTCCCAATCATCCAACAAGAAGAATAAGCTGTAATAAAACAATGTTGTCAAGTTCAACAAATAACGCATTAATGATTCTTGGTAAGAAAAAGTTAAAGATCCTGCAAAATTCAATGGATAAAGGATTGCCAATTTCAGAGTTTTCGAGTGCTAAAAATGAATTAAACGTTTATTACGCAGAATGATACATCCAAAAATACAAGAAGTAACAACTCGAATAATTGAACGAAGTAAGGAGTCAAGAGCCCTTTATCTGTCTCAAATGCGTGCTCAATTTGACGTGGATTTCAACCGATCTCATTTGCATTGTGGCAATTTAGCTCATGCTTTTGCTGGATGTGGACCAACGGACAAAAAGAATCTATCGGAAGATATAGTGCCTAACATAGGTGTAATTACAGCATACAACGACATGCTCTCTGCACACAAAACTTTTGAGGACTATCCGCATGAATTGCGAAAATACGCTACAAAACACAACGCTGTAGTTCAAGTTGCCAGCGGTGTACCTGCCATGTGTGATGGTGTAACCCAAGGTCAAGACGGAATGGAATTGTCTCTCTTTAGCAGGGATGTAATTGCCATGTCAACAGCAATAGGGCTTTCGCATAACATGTTTGACAGTGTTTTGAATCTCGGAATTTGCGATAAAATTGTTCCTGGACTATTGATGGGTTCCTTGAAATTTGGCCATTTGCCCGTAGCTTTTGTTCCGGGAGGACCAATGGAAACTGGGATCAGTAACGACGAAAAGGCGCGTATCAGAAGAGACTTCGCTGAAGGGAAAATTTCGCGCGAGGAATTATTGAAAGGAGAATCTGATTCTTATCACTCTCCTGGTACTTGCACGTTCTACGGTACGGCGAATAGTAACCAAATGTTGATGGAAATAATGGGTCTTCAGCTGCCCGGCTCTAGTTTTGTTAATCCAGGCACTCAGCTACGGTCTCTTTTAAACGAAGAAATTGTGAAGGTGATGGCTGAAAAAGCTAAATCCAAAAAATTTGAGGACGGGTTGGGTACTTTGTTGGATGAAAAGGCGATCACGAATGGAATTATTGGATTATTAGCTACTGGTGGATCTACGAATCACACCATACATATTATTGCCATTGCCAATGCTGCGGGAATAAAAGTGAATTGGCAAGATTTTTCCGATTTGTCAAAGGTAATTCCTTTACTCACCAAAGTTTATCCGAACGGAGCAGCCGACATCAATCATTTTCATGCGGCTGGTGGAATGGGGTTCGTGATGCATACATTGTTGGAAAACAATCTTTTGCACCAAGATGTCCATACAGTTCTTGGATTCGGATTAGAGAAATTCACCCAAGAACCAAAAATTATTAATGACCAAATACTTTGGCAGGAAGGTCAAAAATTAAGTTTAAATGAGTCTATCTTGCGTCCAGTAACTAATCCTTTCTCGAAGGAAGGCGGTTTGAGGTTCCTCCAAGGTAATATCGGGCGTTCCATTATGAAAACGTCAGCGGTTTCTGAAGAATACTTTGTTACTGAGGCTCCAGCTTTGGTTTTCAAAGAGCAAGAAGATTTCATCAAAGAATTCAAAGCGGGTAATCTTGACAAAGATTTTGTGGCCATACTCCCTTTCCAAGGTCCCAAACAAAACGGAATGCCCGAATTACATCAATTAACTCCTTCCTTGACCATTTTGCAAAAGCGCGGATTTAAAGTGGCGCTAGTAACTGATGGCAGAATGTCTGGGGCATCGGGGAAGATTCCTTCCGCTATTCATGTCACTCCTGAGGCAAGAGATGGCGGATTAATTGGTAAAATTCGAAACGGAGATATTGTGCGAGTTGACGCTATAAGTGGTGAATTAACGTGTTTAGATAAATCTATTGAAGATCGCGAATTCGATGCAAAAGACAATTCAACAGTATTTGGATTAGGAAGAGAATTATTTACCAATATGCGAACCTTGGTAAATTCAAGTGAAGAAGGTGCTAGTTTTTTATAAAGTATTATGAGTCAAAACAATATCGTTGGTGTATTATCCAAACACAAAGTTGTGCCTGTGGTTACTATAAATAGTATCAACGAAGTGGATGGGATTATTCAAAAGCTTCAGATGGCTGACATGCATTGTATCGAAGTCACTTTAAGAACGGAGGTAGCTTTTCAAGCTATACAAATGATCAAAACAAAGTACGGTGATGTCATTGACGTTGGTATTGGAACTGTCGTAAATGAAGATCAAATCCAAAAAGCAATTCAAATTGGTGTTGACTTTATGGTAAGCCCCGGAATTAATTCAAATTTAGCATCTGCTTTTGAAAAAAGTGGAATTGCCTTCATTCCAGGTGTTGCCACACCAAGTGAAATTATTATGGCCATGCAATTGGGCTGGAATACCCTCAAGTTTTTTCCGGCGAATCTATTTGGTGGTATTGATGCCCTCAAAACGTATGGAAACGTATTCCCGTCTGTACAATTTTGTCCTACCGGCGGAGTAAACGAAGCAACTGCCAACGAATTCCTGAGCTTGAAAAATGTAATTTCAGTTGGTGGATCTTGGATGATGAAATAAGTCAGATGTAAACATGTGTCTTCGACTTCATATTGATAAGATTCCACGGTTCTAGATATATTTTATTGTAAATTTTAAAAAAAAAAGTTATTATTGTAATTAATACAATAAGTCATAATTAACGACTTCATAACTATGAGATTTGTTCAAACGTGCATAAATTCCGCTGTTAAAACGGTACTTCCTATTTTTTTTGTCTCATGGTCGTTTGCTCAAACTAACATTGTTACTGTGAAGAAAACAGGGGAACAATGGGATTTGTATGTGAATGACAAACCTTTTTATGTGCTTGGTGCAGGTGGCGAAAAATTTATGGATGAAGTCGTCTCTTGTGGGGGAAACACCATACGCACCTGGGGATTAGAAAATGCGCAAGAAGTCTTAGATGAAGCTCAGAAAAAAGGATTGAAAGTCATGTTGGGTATGTGGGTTCAACACGAACGGCATGGTTTCGATTATAACGATGAAGATAAAATTCAATCCCAAATAAACAATTTCAAATCCGGTGTTCTGAAATACAAAGACCACCCTGCCCTATTGATGTGGGGAATTGGAAATGAATATGAATTGAATTATTCCAACACCAAAGTTTGGAAAGCAGTGAACGACATTGCCAAAATGGTTAAAGAATTGGATCCAAATCATCCAACATCTACCGTAACTGCAGGTACGAATGCCGAAAAGGTAAAATTCATCAATGAAGTAATGACTGATATTGACATATACGGCATCAACACCTATGGCGATATTGGAAATGTAGCGAGTGTTTTGAAAAATGGAAATTACAATGGCCCATATATGATAACAGAATGGGGCCCAAACGGACATTGGGAGTCCCCCAAGACACGCTGGGGATCATCCATCGAACAAACAAGTACAGAAAAAGCAAGTGTTTATACAGAACGCTACGAGAAATACATTTGGGGAGAAAGAAATCAATGCATAGGTTCGTTTGCCTTTCTATGGGGCCAAAAACAAGAATATACGAGTACATGGTACGGTGTATTTACGGAAGATGGCCTGCCAACCGAAGCAATTGACGCTCTAACCTTGGATTGGTCCGGGAAGTATCCAGAAAACCGCAGCCCATCCATTGATTCGTTGAGGATGGACAACCAAACTTTTAATAAAAATGTCATTTTAACACCATCTCAAAAACTTAATTTCCAAGTATATTCTACCGATAAGAATACCGATAAGTTAAAATATTCTTGGGAGCTCTATCCTGAAAGTACAGATTTGAAAACAGGAGGTGATGCAGAAAACAAGCCACCTCTGATTCCAGGTAAGTTGAAGGGTAAAAATAAATTTGAAGTAACCATGAAAGCACCTGTTATTGAAGGTCGATATAGACTTTTTATCTCTGTGACGGACGGAAAAAAAGTAGCTTATTCAAACATCCCTTTTTATGTTCAGAATGAACTGAACGGTGACGGTACAGTAAAAAAAGTTCAATTTATCCAACAAGACCTAAAACCTTTTAATGAGGAATAATTTACACATTTTATTCAGTTCAACTTTGGCACTGTTTGTTATTTTGAACGCGCATACTCAAGAAGTTACAAGTGATTCTTCCAAACTTTTTGATGCCGGATCATTTCCGAA
>DDBE01000078.1:0-1696 GCA_002332715.1 Flavobacteriales bacterium UBA2040 | reverse complement strand
AACTACACATCGATGGAAACCCAATATCCAGAATTCGGAACGGTTCCGGGTAGATTATTTATTGGAGACGATAGCCAAATTCCTCAATTGTACATGACTATTGGGGCGCGACCATCTGCACAAACTTCGTTCAGCACGGACTTATTTTTATGGACGCCTTTGTCAGGTAGCACTGCAGATTACGCCAAAGGATTAAATTTAGGTGTCAATCTCAATGGTTCACATTCAACAAAATTCGGCAACTTTTCTGTTCGAATGGGCGGAATTCATTGGTACACTTTGACTCCCATGACATTTGCAACCAATACGGGGTACAACAGGTTCAGTTTATTTGAACGAAATCCTTGGGATCCAAACTCTAAGGATGTACTCGATCGGTATTCAAAATTTTACAATGATGGCGCCTTAAGTCAAGATGAACGATGGGGACAACAAGCGTTTCAAGGTTTTATTTTTGAAGGAATGAAATTGCCGAAAGACTTTTCTTTTTCCTACATGTATGGAAAGTCGCAATTCAACGGCGGTGCACTCCCGAAGCCGAATAATATGATGGCGGGGAAAATTCGAAAGGATTTTAATATTGGTTTCTTTAGTTTCAATGGGATTTCAAGCAAAACATATGATGATAGTCTGACGCGGGAAACAATTGGTTATGAATTGTACACCTATGAATTTGCAATTAAATTAAAGAAAATTCACTTTTTAGCTGAAAATGGAATTGGAAGATATACGAGCCCTGATAACAAAGGAAAATGGGGACAAGCACTTGACTTAAAATTTCAATTTCAGAAAGAATTAACCTTCTTCCCTATTGAACTTCGTTTTTACCATATTAGCCCAAGAGTAATAAATAATAATGGAGTATTTTGGAATACCTCTATCGCGGAATTTCAAGTGAATTCTGCCAATGTTTCTCCACCTGGTAGTCAAATTCCTATTATTCCTTTTGCAAGTTCATTGGTGCCCATCGGACAAATGACGAATAATCGTCAAGGAATAATTTTGAATACCGATTTGAACATTAAAAAGCAAAAATTAACCATTGGATATTCTGCAGCACAAGAAATTAATGGACTATCGGATAAAATAACATTCGGACATCAGGCGAATAACCTTGCTCTTTCTCGAATGTGGCGTTGGGCGTTTCCATCGGGTGTAGGTCCATATCAAAACCTCAGTAAAATATATAGAGGCGTGTACGAAACGGTTCAAATTACGGATTCTATTTCTGCTAAAGGATTCAATGCTATCGAGTTAAGTTTTAAGGGTAAAATGAAAATCTTCAACCGAGAGTTGCTTTATTTTTATTTAGGTGGATTTCATTCGGTACAACGTGACTTCTCAGCTCTTCCAAAATATTCTAAAGCCGCTTATCTCCAGAGTTACAATCATCAATTTGAATTCTACTACAAATTATTTCCAAAAATTGTACTCGCGAATTATCTAGGTTACGATAGAATAATTGCGAATCAAAATACCGTCCTTGATTTAGATACAGGTCTGGCTAAAGACCAAACAGGTTTGAGTTATGCAATCGGATTGGATGTGCAATTATCGAAAAATACCGGTCTTTATGTCCGTCATCGTTGGATGACTTACGAAGATGCGAATTTCTCCCTGGACAAATACAAAGGACAGGAAACCACCGTCGAACTTAAAATATATTTCTAAATATGAAATCATTATTAACCATTTT
>DDBE01000031.1:3774-12127 GCA_002332715.1 Flavobacteriales bacterium UBA2040 | reverse complement strand
TTCTTTTGCTGCAAGTTTGTTCAACTTACGTTCAATTTTGTTGGCTGCGCGTTCGGCCTTCGCTTCTATACGTGCTTGTTTTTTCAATTCTTTCTTAGTTTGACCGTAGGATACAAAGGTTCCACCAACCAATAAAAGTGCTATTAAATTATATTTTTTCATGACAATTATTTTATTCTTTTCAATATTAAAACAAATTACCTACCAAATCTAAAATTTAACCAAAACTAAATTAGTTTTGGTTCAGTCGGTTAATAAACATCTAATACATCGAGTATAGATTCGAAGGTATTTGCCCGTATTGTGTCGAACTCAGCCTTTTTAAACCATTTTACTTTTGTAATTCCCTCCTCTTTCTGGGGTTTGGTTTTGGCGCTACCTTCATAACTCAAAGCATACCAAAACGTTCTCTTTATTTTGGGTTTGTTCTTTAACTTATACGTATGATAGGTTGTAGTGATTAATTTTTCGATTTTAGGATTATTGATACCACATTCCTCTCCGATCTCTCGAACTGCACCTAATGCTGGATCTTCATTTTTCTCAAGTTTTCCTTTCGGAATATCCCAACAGCCATTTCTTTTGATGAACAAATATTTATTTCCTCTTTGGACTATACCACCAGATGCCTCAATGTATTCAAAACCTGCAAAAAGTTTCTTGAAGGTCGCTTCTTGGTCTTCACTTACTATATATATAGGATGTGATAATTCAACCTTTTTGGAAAAAGCGAAAATTGCGTCTTGAATCGATGTTATGTTCTCAGAATGAATGTAAACCGCATTAGGTAACACTTCTTTGACTTCATCTATGATGTATAAGGGCGTGTTATCTATAAAAACTTTGTACATTTGCCGAATGATTTTAGACAATGATAGAGCGCTAAAGGTAGCTGAATTTTTACTACAAATAAAAGCTATTAAACTACAACCTAACGATCCTTTTACATGGGCTTCGGGGATTAAATCACCCATTTATTGCGATAATCGTATTACCTTGTCCTACCCATCGGTGCGCACCTATTTGCGTCAAGCTTATTGTGATGCAATCATGGAAAACTTCGGGAAACCAGATGCAATAGCAGGTGTAGCAACTGGAGGAATTGCTCAAGGAGCTTTAATTGCCCAAGAAATGGGATTGCCATTTATTTATATTCGTTCTGAAGCGAAAGCCCACGGAATGGGAAATCAGATAGAAGGATATTACGAAAAAGGACAGAAAATTGTCGTTATTGAAGATTTGATTTCAACTGGAAAAAGCAGTATACAAGCCATTCAAGCTATGAAAGAAGCGGAATTGAATATTTTGGGTTTGGTAGCCATTTTTACCTATGGTTTTAAAGAATCTGTTGACAACTTTGCAAAAATCGATTGTCCTTTTATTACCTTGAGTAATTATGATCATCTAATTGAAGAGGCAAAAAAACAAAACTACATCGATGCAGGCGACGTGGAACAATTATTGGAATGGAAAGCTAGTCCACGCACGTGGAAAAAGTAAATTAATATGAAAATAGAAAGCCAAAAAGCAACCGTTCAAGCCAGTCAAACTGAAATTCTTGAATTTTTAAGTAATGCTGAAAACCTGATTCACCTTCTTCCTCAAGATAAAATTTCGGATTGGGAAGCGACAACAGAACAATGTTCTTTTAAAGTGCAAGGTGGAATTGTAATTACATTGATTCAAAACGGAATGGAATCACCGAATAAGTTATTTTTAAAAGCGGGTGAAAAATCACCTTTCCCTTTCGATTTAACAGTTCACATTTCTTCGGTAAATGGGGCAACAGAAGGGTATATTGAATTTGAGGGGAAAGTAAACATGTTCTTGAAAATGATGGTTGAAAAACCGTTGACAGCGCTTTTCGATCACATGACAAAACAGTTGCAAAATTGGTATGCGGATAAAAACGCTTAAAGTATAAAACGTAATTCTTTTATTCCATACGAACGAATCATTCCGTTTTTAACCACTTGTAAGTTCCCGTTTGCATCCACACCTAAGATTTCACCCGTGAATTCCCCTTGGTCGTCCTTGAACTTTTGCGCACATTCATAGCCCAATAAAAACGAGTAGTAGCATTTTTCAACCAAATCGATATTTGTGCTATTTAACTTCTGAAACTCATTGTTCAGAGTATGTAATAGCCCATCTAACACTTGCTCAGTTGGCAGAAATTGCCCCAATTCATTTCGCACACTGGTAGCCGGAAAATTCTCAAACTCTTGTTGGTTCACATTCAAACCTATTCCAATTATACTCGATGAAATTCGAAAACCTTGAATTTGATTCTCGATTAAAACACCGCAAATCTTTTTGTTCTTCACCAATATATCATTTGGCCATTTGATTTTTGCTTTGATTCCTTTTTTCTCTAGAAAAAAAACTAAACCTAGGCTGACGACAATATTCAAATATTTCTGATTCGAAATAGACAAGTTTTCAGGTACCCAAATGATGGAAAACTGCAAATTCATTCCAGGCTCAGACTGCCACACTTCACCCCTCTGTCCGCGACCATTTGTCTGTTCGTCTGCCAAAATTACAGTCCCTGTCTTCGCTTTACCTAACTTTAGTAAATTGGCAGCATAATTGTTCGTTGAATCCACAAGAGACAAATGCACTTTAGTTTGACCTATTTGGTCCTGTATATTTCGGGAAGCCAACATGCGTTAAATTTGGGACAAAAATAAAATATTAACTTAGATTTGTAGGGCTTAAAACGACGAATGGCAAAAACAAAAAAAGTAACCTCTAAAATCCTTTGCGATACAATCGTTGAGGGAATGCAGGAAAACAAGGCAAACGACATCGTCGTACTTGATTTGAGAAAAATTCCGAACACTGTGACAGATTTCTTTGTTATGTGCAGTAGTGAATCTTCAACACAAATTGATGGAATTACCTCTTCCGTTTTGAGACACACTCGAAGCGAAATTCAAGAACGTCCTTGGCATGTTGAAGGCAAAGGAACCAGTGAATGGGTGCTTTTAGATTTTGTGAGCGTAGTCGCTCATGTTTTCTACAAAGACGCGCGTCACCACTTCGACATTGAAGACCTTTGGTCAGACGCTATTCGCACAGATATACCTAATTTGAATTAAATAAAAATGGCAAAATCAGATAACAATTACAACAAAGAAAGTAAGAAAAAGAAAAAGAATCCTTTTTCGGTTTACTGGATATACGGCGTTGCGGTAGTGGCGCTTATCGCTTTTCAATTTTATTGGGGAAGTTCTTCACCAGTTCAAATAAAATCACAAGCTACATTCTTCGAAATGGCTGAAAAAGGCATGATCGAAAAAGTGTACATCGTAAATAACGAACGCATTGACTTCAAACTAACCGAAGTTGGAAAAGAAGAAATTAAAAAGGCAACGAAAGGCGAAAAAGAAAAAATGAAAGAAGCCTTCAAATTAAGCGAACGAATTCCAGAGAAAGATCCTATGTTTCAAATGGAGATTGTCGATGTAGGGAATTTCGAGACTAAGTTGAGCGAGACGAGCGAGGGTTTAAAGTCACAGGGCAAAGGCGATATTCCGTACGAACCAAAAAAAGAAGTCGACTATTTCTCATCGATTTTAGGATTCCTTTTACCCATCATTATTTTGATTCTTCTTTGGGTGTTCATCATGAGAAGAATGTCTGGAGGTGCTGGAGGCGGTGGCGGAAGTCAAATTTTCAACATTGGAAAATCCAAAGCTCAAATCTATGACAAAGGAAAATCTACAAACACTACATTTAAAGATGTTGCGGGACTTGAAGGTGCAAAAGAAGAGATTGTTGAGATCGTTGAATTCTTAAAGAACCCAAAGAAATACACGGAATTGGGCGCTAAAATTCCGAAAGGAGCATTGTTGGTAGGCCCTCCGGGAACTGGGAAAACCTTATTAGCCTTAGCCGTTGCCGGTGAAGCGCAAGTGCCATTCTTCTCCCTTTCTGGTTCTGATTTCGTTGAAATGTTCGTCGGTGTTGGAGCATCACGAGTTCGAGATTTATTCAAACAAGCGAAAGAAAAAGCACCTGCTATCATCTTTATTGATGAGATTGATGCCATTGGTCGTGCGAGAGGAAAGAACAATTCTTTTGGATCGAATGATGAAAGAGAAAATACTTTGAATCAGTTGTTGACAGAAATGGATGGTTTCGGAACAAATTCTGGAGTTATCATTTTGGCCGCAACGAACCGTGCAGATGTTCTAGACGGTGCCTTAATGCGTGCGGGACGTTTTGATAGACAGATTTATGTGGATATGCCAGATGTGAATGAAAGAAAAGCAATTTTTGCCGTTCATTTAAAGCCGTTAAAACTTGAAGCAGGTTTGGACGTTGAATTTTTAGCGAAACAAACACCTGGTTTTTCTGGAGCTGATATTGCAAACATTTGTAACGAAGCTGCTTTAATTGCCGCTCGTCATGATAAGAAAGCCGTTCAAAAACAAGATTTCTTGGATGCCGTTGACAGAATCGTTGGTGGATTAGAAAAGAAAAACAAGATTATTACTAAAGATGAAAAACGAGCGATTGCTTTTCACGAAGCAGGACATGCAACAACTTCTTGGTTGTTAGAACATGCTCATCCTTTAGTGAAGGTCACCATTGTACCGAGAGGTCAATCTTTAGGCGCAGCGTGGTATTTACCTGAAGAAAGAAGTATTACCACAACTGAACAGATTTTAGATGAAATGTGTTCCGCTTTAGGTGGACGTGCTGCTGAGAAATTAATCTTTGGTAAGATTTCGACTGGAGCTTTGAGTGATTTGGAAAAAGTAACCAAACAAGCCTATGCAATGGTTTCCATGTATGGATTGAATGAAAAAGTTGGTAACGTTTCCTTTTACGATAGCCAAGGTCAACAAGGGTTCACGAAACCATATTCTGAAGATACAGCCAAAACAATTGATGAGGAAGTTTCTAAAATGATTGAAGAGCAATATCAACGTGCTCTCAAAATTTTGGGAGAAAACAAAGACAAATTAACTACCTTGGCGGAAAAATTACTGACCGACGAAGTTATTTTTAAAGAAGATTTGGAAACGATTTTCGGAAAAAGACTTTGGGAGAAAGAAGAATTAAACGGTACGCCAAAAGTTGAAGACATTCAAACAATTGTGGAATCAGTTCCTGAAGAGTCGACACCTGAGCAAGGTGAAACTAGCGAAGGAAAGAAAATGGATTAGTATCTATCAAAGTATGGACTCTTTTTCTATTGAAATTTTCAAATTGAAATTGGAGGACGAAGGTATTCCTGTTATGATTTGGGACGAACGAGATTCCTCTTACAATGCGTTTGGATATGTACATTTGCAAGTCAGAATTGACGATCAAGAAAAAGCCAAAATGATAATTGAAAGAATATCATGAGTAATATCGTTCAAAGAGCTTTGGCTGGTGCCATTTTTGTTTTCCTTGTTCTCGCCGCTTTGTGGTCAGGTACATATGCTACAGTAACTCTCTTTGGAATTTTTGCCGTGATAGCGCTTTATGAGTTTTATCAACTTTTTAATCAACACGATTCGGTTCGTGTGAATTGGAAAATTGCCACCTTCATTGGGCTGCTCGTCTTTATCATTCTTTCGAGTACTTTCTTAGGATGGATCAACATGATTTACGTGTTTTTCCTTATTCCTGTGCTTTTCTTAAATATGCTCATAGAGCTGTGGAAGAAAGAAAAAGAGCCCATTTATAATATTGCCATTCAAATGTTGGGCATTATCTATGTCGTTATTCCTTTCTACTTAATGATTGAATTGAACCAACAAAGCTCGCACGATATGCCTAGAGCTATCGGTATGTTTTTGTTGATTTGGACCAATGATACTTTCGCTTATCTTACGGGTAGATTCTTCGGAAAGACAAAGTTATTTGAGCGCATTTCTCCAAACAAAACGTGGGAAGGTACCATCGGCGGTGGATTACTAACCATGCTCGTGGCAATTCTTTTGGCATTTTTCTACAACGATATTCAAGATTTAATTTTCTGGGTGGGCGCTGCATTAATTGTTGTTCCATGTGCAGTTTTGGGCGATTTATTGGAAAGTTTATTCAAACGAAATTTGAACATTAAGGACAGTGGAAAATTCTTGCCAGGCCACGGTGGTATACTCGACAGATTTGATGCAGTGATTTTTACTGTACCGTTTTATTTCTGCTGGTCCTTGTTTCATTCTTGGTACGCTGGGGAATTATTTATCTTTTAAAAAAGTTAAATAATTTCATTGAACGCTTGAAATTCTTATCTTCGACTAAAATTAAATCATTATGAAAAAAGTAATTGTAGCCCTGATGTTTGTTTTTGCAGCAGGTTTGTTTAGTACAACTGTTAGTGCGATGACGTATGACAATATTGAAGTTGTTCACACTGAAAAGGACAAAGACAAAAAGAAAGACAAAAAGAAAAAGAAAAAGAAAGCCAAAAAAGGAGAAGCGAAAGAATGCACTTCAAACGGTGAGAAAAAAGCTTGTTGTTCTGGAGGCGGTTCGAAATAAGAACTTTTCTTAACACAAAATATTAAGGTTGGACATTGCGTTCAACCTTTTTTTGTAATCTAAAATTAAGTTTGCCGTATCCTTAAGAACACAAATCAATAAACCAAAGGATATGAAAATGCTTAAAACAATGTTCGCTTTGACCCTTTTTCTTTTAGCTTTGCCTTCCTTAGCGAAAGACGGAGATGACAATAAAAATGCAAATCCGCTAGCAATACAATAATAATGTCAGCGAAAAATATTCGTCAGGAGAAAAGAAGATTTACTAAAATTGTTCGCTCTATGGAAGCAGTGTAAGAAAACAAAAATGGTTATGTTGCTGCTTACGGAAAGTTTGATGCTAGATAATACCCAAGTAAATTAAACAACCACCCCTACTGGACAATGGTCCGAGCCATGAATGTCGTTAAAGATAATAGACTCTTTAACGACATTTTTGATTTTATCAGAAACCAAAAAATAATCTATCCTCCAGCCTACATTCTTATCTCGGGCACCACCTCGATAACTCCACCAAGAATATTTCACCTCATCTCCATTTTTAAAACGAAAGGTATCGACGAATCCGTTTGAGGTGTACGCATCCATTCCATCAATTTCCTCTTGCATGAATCCAGCCGACTTGTTGTAATTCGGTTTTGGTCGAGCTAAATCAATCTCCTTGTGCGCTACATTTAAATCGCCACAAACAATAACAGGTTTTTTCTTTTCTACCTTTTTCAAATACGCTAAAAAATCGGCATCCCATTTCTGGCGATACTCCAATCTTCTTAAATCACTTCCCGAATTCGGAGTATAAACTGTGATGATATAAAAATCGATGTATTCGGCACAAATCACTCGTCCTTCCGCATCGTGCTTTGCAATTCCCATATCAACTTGAACAGATATTGGTTTGGTCTTCGTTAAAATTGCCGTTCCCGAATATCCTTTCTTATCCGCTTCGTTCCCAAAAAAATGATATCCTTTTAACTCTGCAACGGCTTCTTTCGTTTGCTCAACTGTTGCCTTCGTTTCTTGCAGACAAATCACATCCGCATCGACCTTTTTCATGTCTTCTACAAAGTTTTTTTTAGTAATTGCACGAACTCCGTTGACATTAAAAGAAATGATTTTCATAGTTTGAATCTTTGACTCTAAAGGTAAAGATTTAATGGTATTTTTGAATTATGGAGATGGATTTTCTGAAAGATTTAAAAGTAATTGATGCGAGTTCGGTTTTAGCGGGACCATCGGTAGGTATGTTTTTGGCGGAATTAGGTGCCGAAGTGATTAAAATTGAACATCCCGTTCATGGAGATGTGACCCGAACTTGGAAATTGCCCAGCGAATCGAAAGAATCTACATTGTCCAATTATTTTTCATCAGTCAATTACGGGAAGAAATATTTGAAAGTGGATTTATCGACAGGGGAAGGACAAAACACTTTATTAGAAATGGTTCGATCAGCCGATATTTTAATAAGCAATTTTAAAAACGGAGATGCCGAAAAATTTGGCATTGAAGATGAAAAATTGATGGAATTAAATCCGAGACTTATTCACGGCAAAATAACTGGTTTTGGTGATGATAGTGATAGAGTAGCCTATGATTTAATACTCCAAGCAGAGTCTGGATTTATGTATATGAATTTACAAAAAGATGGACCCCCGACGAAAATGCCCGTTGCTTTTATTGATGTTTTGACCGCTCATCATTTGAAGGAAGCTCTGTTCTTAGCTTTGTATCAACGCGAAAAAACCGGAAAAGGAGCGACCGTGAGTGCATCATTGTATGATGCTGCTATTTCCAGTTTGTCCAATCAAGCATCGAATTACCTGATGAGCAACGAAATTCCACAACGAATCGGAAGTTTGCACCCCAA
>DDBE01000031.1:0-3438 GCA_002332715.1 Flavobacteriales bacterium UBA2040 | reverse complement strand
AACAAACATTTCGGTATTCTTTGCGAATTTCTTGATCTTTCACTAATCTCAGCTGATGAAAAATTTTTAACGAACATGGCCAGAGTCGAAAACCGAATTGAACTCAAAGATCATATTCAAGAGAAGGTTGGGTTGATTGAATCTACTGACCTTCTAAGTTTCATGGAAGTCAAAAATGTGCCTTGTGGGAAAGTGAAAAATTTAAAGGAAGTTTTTACCGATAAATCAGCAAAAGATTTAATTTTAATTGAAGAAATTGAGCACGTTAAAACAAAACGAGTTCAATCTGCTATATTCAAATGGAAATAGAAATTAGACTACCGAAAACTGAAGATGAATGGGAGGATTACTATGATCTTCGGTACCGGGTGTTGCGGGAACCATTGAATCAACCACGTGGTTCTGAAAAGAATGAGGGTGACGAAGACGGAATTCATTTTGCTTTATATGAAGATAAAGTTCTAAAAGCTATTGCACGACTGGACGAAGTAGACATGGATGTTTGTCAAACACGATTTGTTGCAGTAGAATTAGGCGAACAACGAAAAGGTTTCGGGAAACTAATCATGTGCGCGGTGGAACGCGAAGCCTTCGAAAAAGATTACCGAAAAATGATTCTCCACGCCCGCGATTATGCGGTAGATTTTTATTTGGAATTGGAATACACCTTAATCGAACCTTCCTACAAGCTATTTGATGTAATGCAACATTTCTTGATGGAGAAGGAATTAGAAGATTAGAAAATTACGAATTATTGACCGAATTCTTCCGATTTTGTTTCACCTGTGCCTCGACTCTTTTCGTAATCATTTGAAACATCATTTTCGCATCTTTCTCGGATAGTTTCCGTCCGTATCGAACTACTTTTCCTGCGTAATCAAATTCTAATCGTTCACCTCCTGATACCCAAGGCGAATCTTCCCAAGCGGCTTGAATTGAATTTTCTTTCGGTTGATGTACGCGCATTTTATCGATATTCTCGTGAAAATATTCTTTCGCTTTGCCGTAGCCTCGAATAGATCTTTTGATGGAAAGGCCCACTTCATTGATTTTTAACATTTCTTTCCCATAAAGCAACCAAAGAAATGCTCGCCCCACACGTTGTGCATAATAGGTCCAAAAAACCATAAATATTCCGATGATGATATTTTCTTGCTGAGTTAGTTTTAAGGTGAAAAATGCCCAAACCATCGTGATTCCGATAACCAACCACATACCACACCATGCGCCCATCAGCATATTGACGATCGCCTTCTTTTTTGGATAAATAATAAAAGTGGATCTATTTTTATCCTCGTGAAAACTTATTTGCTCGCCTATCCATTTCATGCCGCAAAATTACGATATTATTGACAAAAAAAGAACCGCAATATTAGATATCACGGTTCTCTTTGTATATTTTAATGAATTCTTATTTAATCACCAACTGGCGTGTCAATCGTTCTCCATTGATTGTTACCTCAACCATATAGATTCCAGGTTTCAAATCAGATGTGTTGTAATTGATTGAACTTGATCCATTCATTGAATCGTACGCTCTGCTTGCTAAAACTTTTCCTGCCATGTCGATTACTCGAATAGCAACATCACTTTCGTTTTTCAAATTGAAAGTCAAAGCAACTTGCGTTGTCGCAGGGTTTGGATACATTTTGAAGGTAGCATCGATGTGGTTGATTTCGGTTAAGCCAACTCCGCTGGTCGCTGTTCCAATAACATATCCGTTAGAAACCGCAGATGCAATTGAAGCTTGACCTGCATTATCAATTTGTCCATTTGGATCAACTAACATCACGATGATGTGAAGAGAATCTGCATTCCAAGTTGAAGGAATCATGATTGTATGATTGACTGCATGGTTTGACATCGCTGGAATTGTGGCTGGGAAACTTCCTGCAAATCCACCAAACGAAGGCTCAATTATTCTAGCCACGTGATCGTATACCATTTGAGAAGCAGGCACTGGACTTGGTAATAATTCGTATCCGCCCATTGAACCTTGACCTCCACCAGCATATGCATTCGCTTGCGCATAACCTGTTCCGCCGGTTACACCATCTTCCGTTAAAACGAAAACAGCTTTGTAACCATTTGTTGCTGCAACTTGGAAATTGAAATCACCTGATATTTTAAGCTCTCCGGTTGTTGCATCGAAAAGTGCACCTACTTCAATAAATGCAGTCGGAGCTGTTTGTAATCTTGTCAGGAAAGGTGTTTGCATAGCTGAAGGATCAATTGCTGCTCCTACTCTATCCACTTTTGCACTTGGATAACCTGAGAAATTCATTCCTGTGTCATACGGATCCACCACCATTGGGTCGCCATTATGCACAGCAACTCCTGCCCAGAAAGGACCATAATCATTCGCAAAACGATCCATGAAAACAGCACCTCTTGGACACCATTGACACCATGTTCCCGTTCCTTCTTCGCCTACAACTACTTTACCTGCAGCTGGCACTACTGGATTAACAGTCAATTGAGAAACATCATCAGAAGCAACATCATCTGTTCCTCCGTTCACATTTGAAATTGTCGCTACTGCTGAATTTGAACCAGCAATTAAAGTCAAATTTGAAAAGTTTACAGTAGAATTTCCTAGTGAAGTAATATTCACTCCTGTTACGTTTTCTGTCAAGATGGAACCGTTATATATCAAGTTTACATCGAACGAAGTGATTGCTGAAGTTCCAGCGTTCACAACCACTAAAGATGGATTAGCAACTTGTCCAGCAATTCCACCGCCCATATTCAAAGTTCCAGCTGCTGCGTTCAAGCTTGAAAGTGTATATGCTGAATGATCGAAACTTACGTCATCTACCCAAAACTGTGAGTTTAAGATGGGATATAAATCCAAATATCGAACAGAATTCACGGCGTTCAACCAATTGCCTTCGGATACTCCATTGATTTTGACATTCCAAATTCCTGTAGTTAAATTGCACTCTACTGCCAAGGTAAACCAAGTCGCCTCTGGATATGCAGTTGTAAGAACATTTGCACCACCAGATTGGAAAGTAAGACTTCCACCATCCATATATACATCTAGCGCGTAAAGTCCCCCAATCGTATTATTTCCTTGAAAATTGAAGTAAGCTGTTTTTCCTGCATTCACATAAAAATCAGATGCATACGAAAAAACTCCTGTAGTATACATCACACCAAAGTCTAATACAACATCTTGCGGTCCACCGTTGGCAGAAGTCGAAGAAAAATAAACAGATTGTGTTCCGCTGCTGGCTTGATTGTTCGTAGTTTGAACATCTTCAGCCGTGCCTTCGCCTGTTGCACTCCATGTCCTCCACTCTGTAGATTGTGGTCCGATATATGATCCAAGCGCATAGCTTTCAAAATCATCAGAAAATATTTGAGCACTCGCTGTACCCAAAAAAGAAACTGCCAAGACAGCTAGAGTAATTTTTTTCATGAATTTTAGTTTAA
>DDBE01000160.1:21590-21837 GCA_002332715.1 Flavobacteriales bacterium UBA2040 | reverse complement strand
TTTGTGGTGGAATGTTGATGTAGAAAAAAATAATTTAGAAATAAGTCTCAATTTTAGAATTGGGGCTTTTTTATTCTCGTGTGAATGCGTTCGCTCATCTGTTGTTATTGCTTAAAACCGATTAATATTACTGCACAACCTGTATTTTTAAAGTCTACGTCAAGTTCCGTTTCTACCAGCACTTGAATCGTATTGGCAACTTCAAAATCCCAATACGGAGCGTTTTTGTATTTTCTATTTGTGAAAA
>DDBE01000160.1:9947-21259 GCA_002332715.1 Flavobacteriales bacterium UBA2040 | reverse complement strand
CCCGCCATACAGCGTTGTTTTAATTTCGGTTTTCTCTCGGTCCAGAAATGCCGTGTATACTTGTCCATCCGAAATGAATTTATTTTCACCTGCTTTTCCTTCTAAATATTTGGAACAATCTCTTGCAATTTGCTCACAGTCCTGACTGAAGGCTATTGAAGCCAACATGACAAAACAAAAACTATATACTAATTTCAATTTCATATTTCGATTTTAGTTGGTTATTTTCTCTCGAATAGAGCGAATCTTCATACTTATCTGATTCAAAATATCTGTATCGATTTTTATTTCTAATTTATGATTCAACATGGTTGTTTTATCCTCTATATCAGTAGTCGGTTCGACATAAGTATATTTTGATTCCATCTTATCGAAATAAAACTGCAAATCTTCTAAATCTCCAATTAATTCATCATTTACACCGTTAGCATTGTACTCTGATAACAAATCTATCGTACTTACAAGCGTCCATTGCTGTTCACCTATGCGTTCTACAATTCTGGTGGTAGCTTTTTTTATGTTGATTTCGCTTGAAATATACATGGACTCAATCCAACCACCGGCCAAAATCAAAGCTGCATCAAATTTTCTATTGTCATTTTTCAAAAACATATCACCTTGCATAAAGGCATCTGAAATCAATTTCATCAGCGTATCTTGATTTGAAAGATGACCTTCAAATCTTTTCATGAAACTCTTGTCGAATGCCCCTGAAAGACCTAATTTTTCAGATAATTTCTGAACGGCTGAAAGATATTTTAATGAATAAGAACTTTCATTATACAAGGCTGAATAACCTAAATCGGTACCATACACCCCTAAATTTAAGGCTTGAGTCGATTTAGTCGAGTATCCTGACACTTTTTCTGGATCATTCAATATATCCGAGTAAAAAGGCAAGTTCAATTGATTTATAAGCATTGAAGTTTGAACTGGAGATGGAATACTGAATACTTTGATGTCGAAATTGGTCATCAAAGTCTTGCTTGAGTCTTTGATATCGGAGTCTATTTCTTTGCCATCACCGTCACCACTGCAAGACGTTAAAGTCCCTAAAACGAGAACGGTAGGCACTAAATAGTTAAATATTTTGCGCATACAATTGGTTTTATCTTGAATGAAAGTAGGTAAAATGAACCAACTCACCTCTTTTTTTTGATATTTAATTGAACGCTGAACTATTGAAAACCATTAACTTTGAAAAAAAAGTACAATGTACAATCGTCCAAGAAGAAATAGAAAATCAAGTGCAATTCGTGATTTGGTGCAAGAAACTCACCTTTCAGTCGACAATTTAATTTTGCCTTTATTTTTAGTAGATGGCGTAAATAAAAGAGAAGCAATAAGCTCTTTACCAAATATTTATCGATTATCAATTGAACTAATACTAAAAGAGATTGAAACTTGCTTAAAGCTTGGAATCCGCATCTTTGATTTATTTCCTTCCGTTGAAGATCATTTGAAAGACACGACGGCGAGTTATAGTTATGCTGAGGAAAATTTCTATTTACACGCTATCAGAAAAATTAAAGAACGTTTTCCAGAAGTGGTTCTTATGAGCGATGTAGCAATGGATCCCTATAGCAGTGATGGCCATGATGGCCTTGTCGAAAATGGTAAAATTTTAAATGACGAGACACTTAAAATATTGGCTAAAATGTCTGTGGCACAAGCGCAGGCGGGTATCGACATTATCGGTCCGAGTGATATGATGGACGGTAGAGTGGGATATATTCGAGAAGAACTTGATTTGAATGGGTACTTGGAAACAAGTATAATGGCGTATTGCGCTAAATACGCAAGTGCCTATTATGGACCTTTCCGGGAAGCTCTGAATTCTGAACCAAAGTTTGGAGATAAGAAAAGCTATCAAATGAATCCAGCAAACAAGCGAGAGGCACTTATTGAAGCAGATTTAGACGTTGCAGAAGGGGCAGATATTATAATGGTGAAACCAGCAACTCTTTATTTGGACGTGATTCACCTTTTGAAAGAAAATCACGATGTTCCAATAACGGCATACAACGTTAGCGGAGAATATGCGATGATTCATGCTGCTTCGCAAAAAGGTTGGTTGGACTATGATTCCGCTATGGCTGAAATGCTTCTTTCCATCAAAAGAGCAGGGGCGGATGGTATTTTGACCTACTTCGCAAAAGATTATGCAAAATTGACATCATCTGTGCAATAGAACTTCTTGAATTTTAGTATATTTAAGTAATGGACGAATACAGTTTTTACCCTGACAAACCGCAACTTGAGACCAAGAAGGAGAAGAGTGGATTAGCAATAACGGTTTTTTCAATGGCATTGTTTGTCTTTGGAATGCTCTTTATTTTTCCAGATTTCTTTTCTTTCATTATCCTTTTGTTGGTGGTGCTGTTAATCCACGAATTGGGACATTTTATATTCATGAAGCTGTTCAATTATAAAAACGTAAGAATGTTATTCATCCCTTTGATGGGGGCATTTGTATCTGGATTTAAAGATCGGTATTCACAAAAGCAAAGCTTCGTAGTTGTTCTCGCAGGACCTATCCCAGGGATTATTTTAGGAATCGCTTGTTTTTATTATGCCCAAGTAACTCATACAGCTTGGTTGATGACCATCTCACTTTTGTTTTTATTCTTGAACGTTTTGAATCTTTTACCTTTGGATCCTTTGGATGGCGGACAACTCCTTCGAATTATCATTAGAAAAAATAAAGATTTATTTCAATTTATATTCAGTTTGACGTCCTCTTTATTAATGATTGGATTTGGACTATACTTTGAAACGTATCTTTTAATAGGATTTGGATTCTTAATGGCGTTTAGAGTTCGGAGTCAACAGAAAAATTACCAAATTCGAAAGGAATTGAAAGAAGATGACGTTCAGTACGAGACAACATATAATGACTTAGACAACAAGCAATACGCTCAAATTAAGCAGATTGTACTTCGTCATACGCCTGCGTTAGAAAAGTATATGTCATTGAACAGGGAAGAGGACATCGAGCCAATCGTAGCGGCGCAAGTAAAAAACGTTCTCTCTCCGCCAATGAAGTATGACGCTTCTATAGTTTTAAGAATTGGCATCGTGCTACTTTGGGTATCGGCGATTGTATTACCAATTGTCTTTTTGATGAACAACAATATCGATTGGTATGCGGAATTCCTTAAAGATTGGAAATAAAGTTTCCTTTTTACATTCCACGGGTAGAGGTGTTATAAAAGAAATTCTAGATCAAAATTATCGTGTCGAAGATGAATTCGGATTCGATAATTGGCACCTAGCAGAAGAATTAGTACCCTTGATGCAAATTTCTGACAAAGAGCTTTTCGCCTCAATATCAGACAAGGAAGGCGAAATGCCAAAAAAAGACAAGCTGTTTTCGAAAGTACCAAAAGAGGAATGGAAAATTGACCTTCATCTAGAAAACTTGGTTGATTCTCAAGGAGACATGACCAATCATGAAATTGTAACTTTGCAACTTCGTCATTTTAAAATCTTTTTACAAAAAGTGCGAGAGGCGAGAATTCAACAATTTATCGTGGTACACGGAAAAGGAACTGGAAAACTAAAGTCCGAAATTCAAGATTTGGTGCGCGATATAAATGGTGCAGAGATGTTTGATGCCGATTACATGCAAGGTGCAAGTATAATTGAGCAGAAATACAATATTCGTTAGTCTCGACCAAAAGTGTGAATATCGTTGTGACTTTCTTCGATATTGTCTTTTATTTTCTTAATCGTTTGTGTTAACAAGAATATATCAGCTGGTACATTTTTTCCTAGCCAGTCCCAACTATCCATTTCACCATCAATTGCTAAAGCCATATGGTACAACTTGTCGAAGCCATGCGCTATAAGCCATTTTTGAGCCGTTTCGTTACCTTCACAAGCGTTAATCATGGCCATTAAATGCGGGTAACCATTGGCAATCAACCATGCTCGTGCTTCATCTTTTAAGTTGATAGCATGATTTGCCATCACCAATTCCTTGTAACCATTGTACATTAACCAATCCGCAATTTGGGGATGACCGTCCATGGATTTTGCCCAGGCCAATATTATTTTCGGTGGGTAGGCAATATCCTTCAAAGCTACCTTTTCTTGCTTCTTCGGTTCCGGTTTATCTTTCTTCTTTCCAAACATCAATTAACGGTATAGAACATATAACTAATGAAAATTGCCGCTATGATTCCAGCTAAGTCAGCTATTAAACCAGCTCCGGCAGCGTAACGCGTATTTTTAATACCTACTGATCCAAAGTAAACGGCCAAAACATAAAAAGTTGTTTCAGTTGACCCTTGAAAAGTTGCAGCTACTTTGCCTCTAAATGAATCGACACCATACGCATCAAACGCTTCCAACATCAATCCGCGGGCACCTGATCCACTAAAAGGTTTCATCAAGGCAACTGGCAAAGCATCAATAAATTCGGTTGCGGCCAATCCGCAAGCAATCAAGAACCATTTAATTCCATCTAGAACACCGTCTAAAGCTCCTGAAGCTCTGAATACAGCTAGGGCCGCCAACATAGCGACTAAATAAGGAATCACCATCAAGGCAACATCGAATCCACCTTTAGCGCCTTCAATAAATTCATCGTAGACATTCACTTTTTTGCGCATGGCGAGGAGAAAAAAGGAGGTGATTATGGCCACGAGAAATACATTTCCGCCCACTTTGGAGATGACCTCAGCATAGTCAGGATTTACTGAAACCAGATAGATTAATCCAGAAACCATAGCTATTAGCCCTCCCAAATAGGCGATTACTACCGGGTGCAACATGTTGATTTTCTGACGAATACCAACAAATAGTAAACCTACAATTGTCGAACAAAAAGTCGTCAATAAAATGGGTAGAAATACTTCTGAGGGAGAATCTGAATTTGCAATGGAACGATACGCAAGAATGGAAACTGGAATCAAAGTCAAGCCTGAAGTATTGAGAACCAAAAACATTATTTGTGCATTGGACGCTTTGTCTTTCTCTGGGTTCAACTGTTGCAATTCCGTCATGGCCTTCAAGCCTAATGGTGTTGCGGCATTGTCGAGTCCCAACATGTTAGCCGAAAAGTTCATCATGATTGAACCAACAGCAGGATGATCTGCAGGAACTTCGGGAAACAATCTTTTAAATAAGGGTGAAACTGCTTTTGATAGATAAAGTACGGCTCCTCCTTTTTCTCCAATTCGCATGAATCCCATCCATAAACACAAGGCCCCGGTGAGATACAAGGCCAATTCAAATCCGAGTTTTGACGCTGAGAATAAGGAATCAACAATAGACTTGAAGATTTCCAAATCGCCCCAGAAGAATAATTTTGCTGCGGCAACACCAAATCCAATCAGAAACATGCCGATAAAAATACGGTTCAATAACATCCTCTAAAGGTCGTTAAATTTTTAAATGAGCAATAAGAGAGAATCCTTAAATTTCAACATCATTGTGTTGCTTACTCGGGTTTTCGCAGATGTTAATGAAGTTTTCGATTAAAACACTTCCCATATTTCCCGAAACTTCAGGGTGAAATTGTACACCAAAGACATACTTATCCTTGTGTCGCATTCCTTCATTTATAGATGCATCTGAACTGGCCAATAATGTGAAACAAGCTGGTATTGAGATGACTTCACAATGGTCTTCCATCATTTGAAAAACAGTGGGCATTCGGGAGAATAATGAATCAGTTTCTAACTGCTCAATTTCCTGCCAATCTCTATCTTCTTTGATTTTACTACCAAATGCACCATACTGCAAACCAATGATTTGATGTCCGAAACAAATGCCGAGCAACGGTTTATCATATTTTTTTATCCAAGTAGAAGCTATCAAATATTTCTCCATATCGATTTCAGTAATCAAAAGGGGAGCTCCTGAAATGATGACACCTTTAGCTACAGGAACTTGATCTGGATGAAATTCTAAAAAAGGAACTGTTTTAAAATCCATAAATTGATCCACAATCTCTTCGATGTAGGGAACCTTATTACTGCCACAATCTAGGATGACTATCATATATCTATCTGTCCAGCACCTTGACGAATAATTTCATAATCTGCACCAGTGCAATCCAAAATGGTACTGGCTTCAAGTCTACCATGCCCACCGTCGATAATCATTTCGACATCCTTGCTATCCATAAAACGCTCATATATAGCATATGGGTTCGTAAAATAATCTAGCAAAGTATCTTCCTCATCATGCATGGAAGTTGTTGCAATTGGGTGACCAAGTTCTTCAATGATAGTTAATAACGTTTTATTGTCTGGAATACGAACCCCAATTTCTTTCTTCTTGGTGTCAAATAATTTGGGTACGTCGTTGTTGGCCTTAAGAATAAAGGTAAACGGTCCAGGTGTGTTTTGTTTTAGTAATTTAAATGTAGATCTATCGATTGGTTTAACGTAAACCGAAACGTGAGACAAATCATGACAAAGAATAGAAAAGTTAACTTTATTCAATCGCGTTCCTTTCATCGTTGCCAATTGGTTCAGTGCCTTTTTATTTTGCAAATCACAGCCCATGGCATAAACTGTATCGGTCGGAAAAATCAATATTCCACCGGATTTTAATATATCAACAGCTTGCTTTATCAGTCTTTTATCGATATTATTTTCATTAATCTCTACCAACATAACTCTAAATTAATAATTATTTGTCGGATGGATTGATATTAAACCTACACCAAATCGCCCTGTGGTCGCTTAAAGTTTCATTTTGAATTTGAAAGTTACTTCCCTTTAAGCCAACACTATAAAAAATGTAATCAATTCGACCAGCGGGTATCTCACCAGCATAGGTAGAATTAATTCCTTTAACCAAATGTCTTGAGGCATCTGTATATAAATTCTGGAATTCATTGTAAGTATAAGAAAGGGGGGTGTCGTTAAAATCTCCGCAAATTACAACGGGAAAAGGAGATTCTTTGGCGTGCTCTAAAACTAATCTTGATTGGTCCGCTCGCATTGGATAAGCCTTCCTAAGCTTAGTAATAACGCTTTCAATCGCTGCAGACTTATCTATCGAAAAGACTCCATTGTCATCTACATACATAAAATCATCAGATTTTATTTTTATCGATTGCAGATGGACGTTATACACCCTAATAGTATCCTTCCCACGGACGAAATCTGCGAAAATACAATAGTTATTGTTGTCATCTCCCGATTCCAATTGCAATGGAACTTCACCTTTTGCGATCATTGGAAACTTCGACAATATCGCAATTCCAAAGTTTTTTCGTCCTTTAGTTCGGTGACTATAACGCTCATGATAATCAATAGTTTGCAAGAAATCAATTAAACTGTCACGAGTAGGAAAAGATTTTGATTTGTCTTGGTGATAGAACTCCTGAAAGCAAACAACATCCGGCTGTTGATCATCTAAAAATTTAAATATTTTTCGCCTGTTGATATTACTTGAATCAACAGACCAGTTGTACAAATCGAACAAGCGCACATTATAACTCATCAATGAAAATGACTCTTCAACATTTTCCGTAATCCCCGGCTCACCAAAAGAATAGTGACGAAAATGAAGGTTTCCACCTAGAAGTACTATCAGCAAAATAATAAGGCTCCATTTTGACCTGAACAAGGCAAAAATGATCAAAAGAACTAGGTTCACAATTATTATGATCGGATATAAAAGGCCAAAAAACGGTATTATCCAAAAGCTTTGTGGGTGCACAAATGGGCTCAAATAAGAAAGGCACAAGGCCAATAATGCGAAGACTGTAATAAACTTGACAATAACAGCAAACCCTTTAAACCAACGTTTGTTTTTCATTTACTGCTTTGTTTAAACAAGAACTCTTTTTCCAGTTTCGTTAATGAATCGTATCCAGAACGACTAATTTTGTCTAGAATTGCATCAATTTGTTCTTGGCTCATTTTTTTAGTTTCATTATACTCAGCATCTTTTTGTTTCGCCACTGGCTTTCGACCTTGAACTTTTCTGAGTTTGGTGCTTGTAAAGCGGTCAGTTATTTTAATTTTTATAGTAGTAATGAACTTTTCAATTCGGGTCACAATGTTTTTATTTGAATTCAGGTTTCGAACGGACATGAATCCAAATAGAGCGCCCCCTAAATGAACGAAATGGGCGATATTATCTGATTCTCCAATAGAAAGAAAATCTTTTAACACAAAGAACAAAGCAAGAGCAAACATGGGTACTTTTAATATTCCATAGAGATATACGCTTAGCTTCGGTTTATAAACGGCTAGGGCAATAAAAATCGCCATTATAGCCCCTGACGCCCCAACTACAGGGTTGAAATGACTTATATACATGGGCAACACATAGGATAGAGCAAGATGAACTATACCGCCAAATATTCCTCCAAAAATATATGTATATAGCAAACGTTTAGCAGAGAAAAACTGCAAGAACATTTGACCTGCGAAATACAGAAATATCATATTGAACAGGAAATGCATAAAATCAAAATGGGAGAAAATACTTGTAAAAACACTCCAAGGGTGCGTTACAAATCCATACCAATTGGAAGGCATTGTGAAGACAGCATCTAACAATGGGTGGTTTTTCCCTAATGTTGCAACTAGCAGACGGATTAGTAAAAAGACCGCTAAATTCCATGTCACCAAACGAATGTGCATACCACCATTCTTATATTGGTTCTTTAGCTGATTAAAAAATGAATTTCCTGCCATTAGTAAAAGTTCGTTTTATTTGTTTTGCGCCGAACCAACACTATTATTGTTCCAACAAGTGCTCCGCCTAAATGCGCCCAATGATTTGTATTGTCGCCATTTACCGGATTAATAACTTGATATATTTCATATAGTACGTATACACCAATTAAATATTTGGCTTTTATAGGAATAGGAATAAACATCAGGTACAATTCCGTATTTGCAAAAAGTATGGCAAATGCAGCCAACAAACCAAAAATGGCACCTGAGGCTCCGACACCAGAAGTACGAGAAAGAATAAAATATCCGCTTGCACTGTCCATTGCTTGGGCTGATGGTGCCATCTGAGAAAGCGAATTGATTATTTCAACACGCCCCATACCAAAACTTCGTTCAATAAAAAGATCAATTGCATCGATATTAACACCGGCTTGAATTAATTCCGATTTATATCGAAAGACTTCCATGCCATGCACAATATTATCCAGTGCAAAGGCTCCGATACCACAAGAAATGTAAAAAATAAAAAAGTGTTTTGGTCCCCAAACTCTTTCCAAATGAGATCCAAAAATCACCAACAAAAACATATTAAAGAATATGTGCATTATGTCCGCATTACTGTGCATAAACATATGGGTTACAATTTGATAAGGTTCAAAGAGTGTTGTACCAACATAGTGACTGCTCAAGTATTGTGACAAATCAAATCCACCATTTCCCATGAAGATGATCGTCAAAATAAACAAGGCTATATTGATTAATAGCAGATTTTTTGTAACAGGAGGAAGGTTGTTTAACATGTATTCCTTTTTCGGTTCTATTGCCCTAATAAATCAGGCGTGATTAATTTAAAAATATTTCGTCCCGAAGGAGAGTAATTCTTTTGTTCACAAGCAAATAAATTCGTCAGCAATGGTCGCGCAGCTTCAGCTGAATCAATCAAGTTTTTTTGTTGACAAGCTGCAAAGGATAAACTCAAAACAAAATTGTGGGCTAATTCACCTTTATCAATTTGTTCATTTGAAATCTGATCCTTTAACAAATCCATCAAATTATGAATATTCTCTTCTTGAAGCAAGGCAGGAACCGCTTTTAAATGCATTGTTGAATCAACAAACTCCCAGTCCAATCCTAATTGCTTCAGGAGTTTCTCATTCTCTGCCCAAAGTGTTTTCTCTTCCTTTTTTACTTCAAATTCATAAGGAAAAAGCAAAGCTTGAGATAAAACAGGTTGTTTCATAAAGGAATTCATGACATCATCATAAACAACTCTCTGAAACGCTCTTCTGTATTGAATGGAAAGAATTCCTTCGTCGGTATTTGTGAGCATGTAATTTCCCGAGAAAATGAAATTGGCATTTTCAAAGGAATCTACATGAATGTCTAATGTATTTACTTCATCCTCAGTATCTTCTTCAATGGTATAAAAATTTTCCCAAGAGTGAACTTCATCTATTTGTTCTGCAAACCCTGCTTGATTGACAGCTTTTGAAAATCCAGGTTGACTGTTGTTTCCGGATGACTTTGAGGTAGTTTTAAATGGATTATACGTTGTTTCTACTTTTATTTCTGGTTGACGGACTTTCGCTTCGCGTTGTGCGTAGGGTAACTCAAAGCTTGTTTCCCTTTCAAAATCCAAAGAGGGGGTAATGTTATATTTCCCTAAGCCTGTTTTAACGGATGTCAAAAGAATCGAATAAATCGATCGTTCTTCTTCAAATTTAATTTCAGTTTTTGTCGGATGCACATTCACATCTATCCTCGCAGGATCTATTTCTAAAAATATATAATAACTCGCATGTGTATTGGGCTGTATCAATTTTTCGAAAGCGCGCTGTACCGCATTGTTCAAATAAGGGTCTTTAAAAAAGCGATTATTTACAAATAGAAACTGTTCTCCTCTTGTTTTTCTGGAACTTTCCGGCTTACCAACAAACCCTTCAATATCTACAATCTCTGTTTTCTCTTCAACGGGGACCAATTTATCGTTATAGCCCTTCCCGTATAAATCCACAATGCGTTTTCGTAAATTCGAAGGCAATAGATGATGAATCGTTTGTCCGTTGTGGGTTAGCGAAAACTCGACATCGAAATGGGGGAGTGCCAATCGCTCAAATTCTTGAACAATATGCTTGAACTCAACACCTTCTGATTTTAGGAAATTTCTTCTGGCTGGCACATTGTAGAACAAGTTCTTTATTTCAAACGCCGATCCTCGCGGACAAACGGTAGGTTCATTCTTTTTTATCTGATTGCCTTCAATTTCGATAAGCGTACCAACTTGTTCATTTTCTAAACAAGTTTTCAAAGAAACATGCCCAATTGCCGCGATGGAAGCCAGGGCCTCGCCACGGAAACCTTTGGTTTGCAGATTGAATAAATCGTCGGCATGGTGCAATTTGCTTGTTGCGTGACGCTCAAAACACATTTCGGCGTCAAACATGCTCATTCCTTTGCCATTATCGAGGATGTGAATAAGTTTACGGCCAGCATCTTTAATAACAACATCTACTTTCGTCGCTCCCGCATCAATGGCGTTTTCCATTAATTCTTTTACAACTGAACTTGGACGCTGAATGACTTCTCCGGCGGCAATTTGGTTCGCTATGTGATCTGGCAATAGTTTTATAACTCCGCTCATTCTACCATAACTTTTTTACA
>DDBE01000160.1:8531-9552 GCA_002332715.1 Flavobacteriales bacterium UBA2040 | reverse complement strand
TGTGCATTTGAAGTTCGAGACCATGATTCTTGCATATTTCGACGTAAAATCTTTTTTCTGTCCTCGTCTGATAAATTTTTGTTTTCGAGTCTATCGAACTCTTTTTTCTTTAATTTCAGCCGTTCTTTCCGCTGGTCATAGTACATCGGGGCGTAATCGAAGCGTTTGTTTTTAATTGTATTTGCAAGGAATTTGAACTTCATGATTTAAATCTAGTCAACAAAATTATAAATATCAATGATAACGGTATGATTATGACAAGAATTGTTCCGTTGGGCAAAACTCTGACAATTGGTCACCCAAATTATTTTTTGGACGGGTATTTGTTAATAATTAACTGATTCAGGTTCCCTTTTGTCATGAATCAAAACTATTTTTGTAATAATGAAATTTCAATCTATCATTTGGACCTACTTTTTGTTTTTAGTTCTATACCTTTCAGGTGAAGAATCGAAGATGGTCGAAGATGTAAATTATATGTCCACTCAAGAACTTGCTCAAAAGTCGGTAGACAGTGTTTATGCTGCCCTTTCGAATGATCAGCGCCTCGAATTGCTGACTATTTTCCCATCGCAAGGTGATTCAGCCGACACCGAAAACGATTCTATTTCAGTAAATAACTATCTGTTCAACCCTTCACTAACTTCCCTTAAGCAAGTTTCGGCTAAATATTTTCAAAATCAACCACTACATATTGCTTCTATTCAAAGTTTTGATTCCACCAGTCAAGCTCGACAAATTATAGGTCAAACCGACATGGAGCGATTGGCATTCTTTGCCCAAGCAATGGAATTAGAGAAATTAAAGGGGAAAGGAGCAAATATTGTTTTGGGGAATTATTTCCAATCGCTCAATAAAAATTGGAACAATGAGAACTTTGGTTTTGTAGAATCTCCCCTAAAGTCTAAAAAATACTGGATTCAAATTTTGCAAGCGGGTGAGGCAAACGGTATTAAGATTGGATTGAATGATCCGTTTCACAAAGGGAGAGATATACCGAGCTATAAGGCTTCGGAATTTT
>DDBE01000160.1:0-8182 GCA_002332715.1 Flavobacteriales bacterium UBA2040 | reverse complement strand
ATATAAGACTCGCTTACCGCAATTCACAAAAGTTTCTCGTCAAGCCTTTTTAAGAGCTGAATTAGATTTTGATGGTATTATTATTAGCGAAGATTTCTCAAATCACACAAAGGAAGAACAAATTTCAAAGGCCATGAAGAGTATTTTGAACGGATCGGATATGGTCTGTATTTCGAAAGAAAACAAAAATGAAATTCTGCCCTTTTTAAATACCTATTTCAACAAGAATCAAGAAGAGCTCAGAAAAAGTTGTACCCGTATATTAAAACTGAAATATAACATTTTCAACGGTAGTAAGAACACTACTAGTTTTAGTCAATACGATAAGCCGTTTGAGTATCAATTAAAATCGGCTGCTTTGACGAGTTTGAAAAACGAAGATAATTTGTTGCCGATAAAAAACCTAAGAGATACCATTTTGTATTTTGCGGCTAATCCAGACACCACATTTTTCAAAGATGAAATTGGTCATTATAGTCCCCATCAACTTTTTATCGAAAAAGACGCCAACTTAAATTCGATTTGCTTGCTTGACGGTTTCGGAGAACGAATTGACGAAGCATTAAGAATAGCTACAAATTACAAAGGCAAGGTGAAGTACGTGTTGCTTACCGATGCCAATTCTTTGTACAGAAAGCGAACGGCAAATCTGTCGTATTTGCAAGGAATAATTGTTGCTTCAGCAAATACTGATTTAGATAGATCCATGGCTATTCAATCCGCTTTTGGCGCATATGATGTCAATGGGAAGCTACCATTTTTCTATACCCCAAACTTCAAACAAGGCTTTGGACTTGAAATGAAAGGCTTAGGTCGGTTGAGTTACGTAGCACCGGAATACCTTGGGATGAACCAAGAAACCTTAGACCGGATCGACCAAATAGCTCAAAACGGGGTGGATGCTCATGCATATCCTGGATGTCAGGTGATGTTCGCGCACGATGGAAAAGTGGTTTACCAGAAGAATTTTGGATACTTGGATTATAATAAAACAAGCCATGTAACACGCGAAACCATTTATGACATCGCGTCAATTTCAAAAATTGCCGCTTCAACTGCCTCTTTGATGAATTTGCAAAGCGAAGGGAAATTTAGTTTGGATAGCACATTAGAAGCATTAATTCCTGAAGTGGTTGGTGACAATGCCATGAAAAATATATGGCTAAAAGATATGATGGCGCATCAAGCAGGATTACCTGCATGGATTCCTTTTTATATGAAAACACTAAATCACGGAGATTTAAAACCGTATTTATATTCATCAACGATGACTGGAGATTTTGATGTGCCCGTTGCGAAGAATATTTGGATCAACAAAGCTTACAAAGACACGATGTATCAACGAATACTTTCATGTTCGTTGGGGTCCAAATCTTATAAATACTCTGATTTAGGTTATTATTTCGTAAAGAAAATCATTGAAAAACAAGGCGGCCTTGCTATGGAACACTTCGTAGAGAAAAAAATCTATAGTAAACTAGGCTTACAGACCATGACCTTCAATGCCTATCAAAAGTTTGATTTATCTCGAATTGCACCGACCGAATATGATAAGATATTTAGGAAACAATTGGTTCATGGTTACGTTCATGATCCGGGTTCAGCCATGTTGGGGGGTGTTTGCGGTCATGCGGGGATTTTCTCAACAGCCAATGATTTAGCCGTATTGATGCAAATGTTCTTAAACAAAGGCAGCTATGGTGGAGTTGAAATAATTAAACCAGAAGTAATTGATGAATATACCTCGGTTCAATTTCCTGGTAGAAATAAGAGAGGGGCCGGATTTGACAAACCAAATTTAAACGGTACAGCCGCAACGGCGTGTTCTTCTGCAAATCCAGACAGTTACGGTCACTCTGGCTTTACAGGGACATTAACGTGGGCAGACCCAACGGACAAAATCAATTACGTATTTTTGTCAAACAGAGTGAACACCAACGCAGAAAACTGGAAAATTGTAAAAATGGATATTCGAACGGATATTCAAACGAAAATATACCAAGCGGTGCGTGATGCAAGAAACTATAATTTTCTTGTAAGTATTTAATGCGAATCACCACAAAAGAAAAAGTAAAGAAATGAAAATTGGAATTGTTCTCTATCCGACATTCGGAGGTTCAGGCGTAGTAGCCACAGAGCTAGGTAAAGCATTGGCAAAAAAAGGACATGAAATTCATTTCATAACGTACTCACAGCCTGTTCGTTTAGGCAGTTTTCGTGAAAACATTTACTATCATGAAGTTGCCGTTACAGATTATCCTTTGTTTGAATATCAACCTTATGAAACGGAGTTGGCGAGTAAAATGGTGGATGTTGTAAAATACGAAAAACTCGATTTACTGCACGTGCATTACGCAATCCCTCATGCTTCGGCAGCCTTTATGGCGAAACAAATATTGCTTTCTCAAGGGATTCAAATTCCATTTATCACCACTTTACACGGAACGGACATAACTTTAGTAGGGAAAGATCCATCTTTTGAACCGGTGATTACTTTTTGTCTTAATCAATCTGATGCCGTAACAGCGGTTTCGGAAAGTTTAAAAAAAGACACTTTAGAACATTTTAACACGAAAAAAGAAGTGCATGTTGTCCCCAACTTCATTCATGTGGAGAATAACACTGATTCAATTAAAAAGATTAGCATCCGAGAACGTTATGCCTTGCCGCACGAACCTATACTTTGTCATGTTTCCAATTTCAGAAAAGTAAAAAGAGTAAAAGATGTTCTGCATACTTTTGTACAGGTCAATGAGAAAATTCCTTCTAAACTGTTATTAGTTGGAGATGGTCCTGAACGGACGAATATTGATGTACTTTGTCGTAAATATGGTCTTTCTGACCAAGTTATTATGATAGGTAAGGTGCGTGATTCATCTCACGTCCTTGAAATATCTGATTTATTCTTGCTTCCTTCTGAGACGGAAAGTTTTGGTTTAGCTGCGCTTGAAGCTATGGCCAAATCTGTTCCTGTTATCTCGTCCAATACAGGAGGAATTCCTGAAGTCAATATACACGGAGTTACTGGATTTACTAGTAATGTAGGTGATGTAGAAGATATGGCTAAAAATGCCCTTACCTTGCTGGAATCACCTAAAATAATGAAAGAGTTCAGAGCCAATGCTCTGGAACGAGCAAAACTTTTCAGTTTGGAGCGAGTTTTACCTCAATATGAAGAGATTTACCTCTCTGTTGTCGAAAAATCCTTAAGCCAAAAGGCATAGAAAGATAGTCGTAACTAACATTTACAATAATTTTTATTTTTTTACGTTTTATTTTTGTAACGAATCAAGATGATGTCGTTCTATAAACTGTAAAGACTAAACCACTTTACAATTGCTTGAATAAAACCTAAAAAACCTTATGTCAGTTAACCCAATGTATCATCAAAATTCAGCTAAGCTAGAGGAGGAGCAGGGCTGGATTAGGAGAGCGCAAAAAGATCCGGAGAAGTTCGGCCCGCTCTACCAAAAGTACTATGAGCAAATTTTTAGGTATATCTATCAAAGGATGGATGACCAAGAATTGGCGCTCGACGTAACATCCCAAGTATTCATGAAAGCCTTGAAAAACATCAAGAAATATGAATACCGCGGATTGCCGCTTTCATCGTGGCTTTATCGAATTGCGAAAAGCGAATTGCACCAAACTTTTCGAGATCAAAAAGCGATGAGAACTGTGAATATTGAAACCGTTCACCTTACAGACATGGTACTAGAAATGGAAGAGGAACAAAATCTCGAGAATCGGGACAAGTTGTTTAAAGTTCTCAAAAAATTGAACGAGAAGGACTTACAATTAATCGAATTGCGGTATTTTGAAAAGAGATCGTATAGAGAAATTGGAGAAATCCTCGAGCTAACAGAAAACAACGCGAAGGTCAAATCCTTTAGAGCGTTGGAAAAATTAAAAAAATATTTTATTGATAAACAGTGATATGAAAACAAAATTCAATCTCGATCGAGAGCATCTGGACTCCTCCTATATCAATTCCAGACAAGACTTCGACAAAGTGGTAAAAGGATACCGAGCCATGAAATCTCCTTTTTGGAAGAATCCATGGTTTTACGGTCCTGCCGGATTAGCCTGTCTAGCAATTATTTTAACACTAACATTTCAAAACAACTTTTTTGCCAATGCTAATAACTCTACTTTAAGTACAATTGAACAAACATATACAAATCAATTACCTGACGACACGCTATGTCCTACTCCCTTGAGTAGCGAAGTGGATAATCCTTTCGAAGAATTCACCTTAGACCCGAAAAAAGGTGGTCAAATAATAACTCGCTATGGATCTGTTATAACTATTCCTGCAAAGAGTATAATGGGTACTGACAAAGGAAATTTAATAATTAAAGTTCGAGAGTTCACTGACCAAGCTTCGGCTTTTTCAGCTGGTGTACCTATGGATTACGGAAAAAAATCTGCTTTCGAATCGGGAGGCATGTTAGAAATCCGTGGAGTGCAAAATGGAAAAAAGATATCAATCGACGCGAAGAAGCCCTTGCTAGTCGATATGGCATTGCATCAATCTGGAGAAAACTTTCAGTTCTGGTCGTTAAATGATAAAAAATTGAGATTGGACTGAATATTCCTGTGAATGTGAAGAAAAAGGGATTAAACCGGCACTAACGAATACTACAAAAGGACCGAGAGGTGACAAATTGACTAAGGTTACTGAAGAAATTGAGGTGTGTACCGAAAAAATTCAATCACTAAAATCGGTCACTAAAAATCAAGATTTAATTCCAACAGAATACGCAAGAAAGCTCATCATTGACTTTGAGGCAATGCAGTTTCCTGAATTGGCGAGTTATAAAGACCTTGATTTTGAGTACGTTCACCCTTTGAATCAGATTGCTACCGAAATGAAGGCTTTTGAGAAAAGAGTGCAATACGCTAAACAAACAGCGTGGAACGCGATGGATGTTTCGAAAAAGAACGGAAATTATATCGTTACCTTCAAAAATAGTCGCGAATTGTATTCTTTGCCTTGTAACTGCGAATATCGTTATCTATGGTAATTTGACATACAAACAAACCAACTACAAGTTTGGTCGTCCACCGAAATTCAAAGGCGGAGGTCGTTATAAATTCTAAAATATTTTTTGTTTTTCAACCTATTCGCTCTTCCATTTGGTTGAGTCTGTTAATTTTGTAGTAAAAAAGAATGTACCGTTTAATTCGCTCGATATTATTCAAGTTCGATCCTGAAAAGATTCACTATTTCACGACTTCCATGCTGAAGAATACACTTCGTATGCCAGGAGGGAAGGGCCTTTTCAAAAAAATGTTTTTCGTTGAAGACGCTAAACTCGAAAGAGAAATAGGTGGATTAAAATTCAAGAATCCCGTAGGATTAGCCGCAGGGTTTGATAAAAACGCAAGTATGTACAATGAAATGTACTATTGCGGATTTGGCTTCATTGAAATTGGAACAGTTACACCTAAAGGTCAAGCAGGTAATGATAAACCGCGTTTGTTTCGACTCAAACCTGATAGTGCCATCATTAACCGTATGGGGTTCAACAACGAAGGCCTTGAAGAAGCTATTTCCAATCTGAAGAAAAAGAACGTCGACATACTAATAGGAGGTAATATCGGAAAGAACAAGGTAACTCCAAACGATAGTGCGGAAGAAGATTATCGAATTTGTTTCGAAGCCCTTTTCCCATACGTCGATTATTTTGTGGTGAATGTTTCTTCGCCCAATACGCCCAACCTCCGCGACCTGCAAGAAAAAGAACCTTTGAAGAAATTGCTTTCGCTTTTAATGACGAAGAACAAAGAGCAAGAAAAGTCAAAACCCATTTTCTTGAAAATAGCTCCAGACTTGACGGACACCCAATTGGATGAAATCATCGAAATCGTTCAAGAAACGAGAATTCAAGGTGTAATTGCGACCAACACAACTATTCAACGCGATCATTTACAGACAAGTACAAATGAATTGGAACATATTGGTGATGGCGGATTATCCGGTAAACCACTGAGCAAACGTTCGACTGAAGTTGTTCGCTACTTGGCAGATAAATCGGAGAAGTCATTCAATATCATTGGAGTAGGAGGTATTCACTCCGAACAAGATGCCCTCGACAAACTAGATGCAGGTGCAGATTTGGTGCAGATTTATACAGGCTTCATCTATGAAGGTCCTGGATTGGTAAAACGAATCAATAAGGCTATTTTAGCGAAAGGATAAAATGAAAGACGAAGTAATAATAGTGGAATGTCCAAGGGATGCCATGCAAGGTTGGCATGATTTCATATCGACGGAGAAAAAAATTGACTATCTCAATGTTTTATTGGAGTGTGGATTTGACGTTCTTGATTTTGGGTCTTTTGTTTCACCCAAAGCCATTCCCCAAATGAAGGATACTGCGGAAGTACTAAAAAACTTAAAACTCAACGATAAAACGAAAATGCTCACGATTATTGCTAATGAACGTGGAGCAAATGACGCTTGTGAGTTTGAAGAAATTGATTTTTTAGGTTATCCTTTTTCAATTTCAGAAGAATTTCAAAAACGCAACACCAACGCTACGATTGAAGAATCACTGGGAAGGGTAGAGGCAGTTCAGAATATTACAGTGAAAGCCAATAAGCGAATGGTGGTGTACCTTTCTATGGGATTCGGGAATCCGTATGGTGAACATTGGCACTCCGATTTAGTGAACATGTGGTCGGAGCGCTTGTATAAAGAGTTTCAAATAGACATTTTGGCCTTGTCAGATACAATTGGCAGCGCAACACCTGAAATCGTCGAAGATGTTTTTAAACAGATCATTCCTGCTTTACCTAATGTTGAATTTGGTGCTCATTTGCACACTGTTCCAGAAAATGCAACCAAGTTGATTGAAGCGGCTTACAAGGGTAATTGTCGCAGATTTGACGGAGCTATCAAAGGATTCGGCGGTTGTCCAATGGCAGCTGACGATCTTACGGGAAATATGCCAACAGAGAAATTATTGAAATTTTTGGATAAAAATTCAATTCGTAACCAAATCGACAAAAACCGTTTTCAAGAGGCGTTTAATATGTCTTCATCAATTTTTATTTAATATGAAAAAAAGTATCTTTTTTGCTTCCATTGGTTTGTTTAGTTTGTTTGTATTCAGCGCATGTACTGATGATCGCTTAGTAAATGAAAACGACAAAGTAGAGAAAATTGATGATGCGACTGGTTTTCAAAATATTGAAGTTGTATTTCAAGGTAGTAAATTCGGAAGTGAAGACGAAAAAGCTTTGCTTGAAGAATTGAAAATTTGTTCCGAGGATAGTGAAATCAAGAATACGAGTGAAGTTCCACCTTGTTCGCCAGAAAATTTCAAAGTAATGTCCTTACACAAAGATATGTCCATCAAAAACGGTTTTATGGTCCTGATCAAAGCCGAAACTGCTGGATTTCCTTTGCGTCGTTTACTTGTATTTCAAAGAGAAAGAGGCGAATTGGTGAAGGCAAACGGATTTGTAGCCAATTTGATTGGAAGAGTGCCAGCAGAATCAGGTTTCGATGACCTCGTGCTTCGGTTTTGGGATAAAGACGAGGCCGGCTTTAAAATTTGGTACAATTGCTTGTTCGGTTGGAAAGAAGGAAAATACGAATTCAAATACGTAGAAACAATCGAAGGTCCAAATTGGGGCGGAAAAGTACAACTGGCCGATCGCGAGAACTATTCAAAAAGCGTTTATAAAACGATAGTAGCCAAGAAAATGTTATTCTAATGAATTGGCGTTGGTTGTTCTTATCATTTGCTTTGTTTTCATGTGAGAACACTGACGTAAGTGATTTGTTGCAAGTCAACAAGGAACATATTCTACACAACAACAGTAGTCGAATTTGGATAATAAATACTGTAACCAAAAAAGGTATAGTTCACACAAATAATAAGTTGACTCAAAAAGACGTGATGGTGATTTTCGAGAGCGGAAAGGTAAATATTCAACCTATCGCTACTTTAGGAAACTACCCAGAAAAATTTGGTGTAGCCATCGTTTCACAGGACAGCAAAGAATTGTTCATCGATTTCAAAGACGAAAAATGGTATTTCGAAATTGTATCCATTTCAGAACAGAAAATAGTGCTGAAGTGGAAGAAAAACAGTGACTTCAAATATGATTTGGAGTTGATCGCTTATCCAGAAGGAAGATGAACTACGAATTATTGAATTACGAATTG
>DDBE01000071.1 GCA_002332715.1 Flavobacteriales bacterium UBA2040 | reverse complement strand
ACGTCGTGCACACTCTATTGCAGCACAAGGAGGGATTAATGCAGCAAAGAACTATCAAAATGATGGTGATTCAACATTTAGACTTTTTTACGACACAGTAAAAGGAGGAGATTACAGAGCCCGTGAAGCAAACGTTTATCGCTTAGCTGAAGTTTCTGCGAACATCATTGACCAATGTGTTGCACAGGGGGTTCCTTTCGCGCGTGATTACGGCGGATTATTAGACAACCGTTCGTTTGGAGGAGTTTTGGTTTCAAGAACATTTTACGCAAAAGGGCAAACAGGACAACAATTGCTGTTAGGCGCGTATTCTGCAATGAATCGTCAGATTGGTAAAGGAAAAATTAAAATGTACAACCGTCACGAAATGTTGGAGTTAGTGATGGTAGATGGGAAAGCAAGAGGAATAATTGCTCGAAACCTTGTTACTGGAGAAGTTGAACGCCATTCTGCTCACGCAGTGGTTATCGCTTCAGGAGGATATGGAAATGTTTTCTTCTTATCTACAAATGCAATGGGTTCTAATGTAACTGCCGCATGGAGAGTACACAAAAAAGGAGCATATTTCGCTAACCCGTGTTATACGCAAATTCATCCAACTTGTATTCCACGTTCGGGTGATTATCAATCAAAATTAACATTGATGTCAGAGTCTTTGCGTAATGATGGTCGTATTTGGGTTCCGAAAAACATCGCTGACGTTGAAGCAATTCGCAATGGTTCAAAAAAACCAGTTGAGCTTTCAGAAGAAGAAAGAGATTATTACTTAGAAAGAAGATACCCTGCATTTGGCAACCTAGTTCCTCGTGACGTCGCGTCTAGAGCTGCCAAAGAGCGTTGTGACGCTGGTTATGGCGTAAATGCAACTGGAGAAGCTGTTTATTTAGATTTCGCTAGTGCAATTATGCGTTACGGAAAAGAACAAGCAACAATAAACGGCGAAGTGAACACTTCTGATGCAAGAATAAAAGAGTTAGGAACAAAAGTTATCGAAAATAAGTACGGTAACTTATTCCAAATGTATGAGAAAATCACTGATGATAATCCATACAAAACACCAATGATGATTTATCCAGCTGTTCACTATACAATGGGTGGAATTTGGGTAGATTATAATTTAATGACAACGATTCCTGGTTGTTACGCCACTGGAGAGGCAAACTTCTCAGATCATGGCGCAAACAGACTTGGAGCGTCAGCGTTGATGCAAGGATTGGCAGATGGGTACTTCGTATTACCATACACAATTGGTGATTATTTAGCAAATGATATTCGTACAGGAACAATTCCTACCGACTCACCTGAATTCGATGAAGCAGAAAAGTCAGTTGTTGATCGTTTGAATAAATTCATCAACAATAAGGGTACTAAATCTGTTGACCACTTCCATAAATTACTTGGAAAAGTAATGTGGGATAAAGTTGGTATGGCACGTGATGAAAAAGGATTAAAAGAAGCAATTGCCGAAATTCGTCAGATTCGTGAAGACTTCCATAAAGATGTATTCGTTCCAGGTTCTGTAAATGAATTCAATCCTGAACTGGAAAAAGCAACAAGAGTTGAAGATTTCTTAGAGTTGGGAGAATTATTTGCAATGGATGCTTTGGAAAGAACAGAGTCTTGTGGTGGACACTTTAGAGAAGAGTCTAAAACAGAAGATGGAGAAGCAAAAAGAGATGATGAAAACTTTGCATATGTAGCCGCTTGGGAATGGACTGGCGACCCTGGAAAAGCAAAGTTGCATAAAGAAGAATTAACGTTTAACGACATTGAGTTGAAACAACGCTCATACAAATAAGGAAACGACATGAAATTAACATTAAAAGTTTGGCGTCAAAAAAACAGTAACGATAAAGGTAGTATTCAAACATACCCTATCGATAATGTATCTGAACATATGTCATTTTTAGAAATGATGGACGTGTTAAATGAGCAATTGATTACACAAGGAACAGAACCTATTGCTTTCGATCATGACTGTCGTGAAGGAATTTGTGGAATGTGCTCTATGTACATTAACGGAGAGGCGCATGGTCCCGATAAAGGAGTTACAACGTGTCAATTACACATGCGTAAGTTCAATGATGGCGATACGATTTACGTCGAGCCATTTAGAGCAAAAGGTTTTCCTGTAATTAAAGATTTAGTTGTTGATAGATCATCATTTGACCGTATTCAACACGCTGGAGGATTCATATCTGTTAATACTTCGGGTAATACACAAGATGCGAATAGCATTCCAATTCCAAAAGACGATGCAGATAAGGCGTTTGATGCTGCAACTTGTATTGGTTGCGGAGCTTGTGTTGCAACATGTAAAAATGCATCTGCGATGTTATTTGTTTCGGCTAAAGTTTCACAATTCTCTCTATTACCACAAGGTAAAATTGAAGCAAAACAACGTGTTTTGAATATGGTGGAACAAATGGATAAAGAAGGCTTTGGTAACTGTACAAATACAGGTGCTTGTGAAGTAGAATGTCCGAAAGGAATTTCTCTAGAAAATATCGCACGTATGAATCGTGAATATTTAAAAGCTTCTTTAGCATCAGATTAGAAGTTGTTTTTTAATAATAGAATTATAAGGTTGAACAAGTTGTTCAACCTTTTTTTATGTTTAAATTTTTATTTAACATTTAATTAATTGTATATTAGCGCAACTAAAACAAATTCTATGAAAAAAATATTACTCTCTTTATCACTTATTGCTTTAGGCAGTTGGTCTTATGGACAAGTTGTCGTTTCGGGTGTTAGCCCTGCGTCAATTCAAGGAAATTATGAATATGATACTCAAGCTAACTGCGGTTCGTGGCCAGGTGAGGTTGATGATGCTTCGTGGGGAACTTTTCCTACATGGGATTTTAACAACCCGGGTGTATTTATCCAAGACACACTTATGTTGGTTGACGATGGTACCCCTGGTTTAAACCCTCAAGGAAATCCTATATCAGCTGAAGCCTGTAACCCTTTAATTAATGATTTAACAGGAAAAATTGCTATTTTATACCGTAACACTTGTGATTTTGCGACGAAAGCTTACAACGCACAACAAGCAGGAGCTGTCGCTGTGGTTATTGTTAACAGAGAAGACGCATTAGTTGGAATGACAGCGGCTAACCCTGGAGACGGTCAAAGTGTTACAATTCCTGTTGTATTTTTATCTAGTGTTGATGGAAATGCCCTAATTGCTGAAATGAATAACGGCCCTGTGGTTATGTTCATCGGCAACAAAATCGGTGCGTTTCCAAATGACATCGGTGGTGACTTAAATTTCTTATTGATTTCTCCTTACGGTGCAACTACGAATATGATGGACAATGGTTTTGACGTTGGAATCCAAGTGTACAACTGGGGAGCAAATGTACAAAACTCAGGAACTGTTAACTTAACGATTGACGGGCCTGCTGGGAACGTTTATGATGAAACAGTTGCTTTACCTTCTATGAATTCAACTGATACAGTTGCTATATATACAGGTTTCGGATTAGATTTACCTGATTTCACACTGGCTTCTTATCCTAATGGTTTGTATACTATGACATACACGATTGACTTAGGTGTTGCTGATGACTTTCCTTTTGACAACGTATACTCTTCAACTTTCACTGTTAACGATGATGTAATTTCTTACGCACGTATTGATGGAGCTGGAATGCCA